>JAPHRL010000115.1 GCA_026195755.1 Kangiella sp.
GAGCCAACGGTTCGCCTTATTTGTATCTAAAGAATATATCATTGACAGCATTCCCAGTGGTGAGTAGAAATAGGGTATCTATTGTTAAAGGATGAAACCCTATGAAGCTGTTCGCTCGTTTTATCACACTGCTGGTCATCAGCGGCGCTAGCGCTACGTTAAGTGCAGAATCTACGCCATCTTCACCCCCGCCCCCACCTCCAGGCTGTCCAGCTGAAGAGCACCGACAATTTGATTTCTGGGTTGGCGAATGGGAAGTTTTTAATCCTGAAGGTCAAAAAGTGGGTGAGAATACCATTACCAAGGTTCTTGATGGCTGTGCTTTGCATGAAAGCTGGATAAGTGAAAGCCCATTCCGCGGTAATAGCTATAACATTTATGATGCTTCTCGTGGGGTGTGGCATCAAAGCTGGGTCGATAATACAGGCACCTTGCTGCAACTTGAAGGTGGTACTAAAGATGGAGTCATGGAGTTGGTGGGAGAAACTCAGGGTGCTCAAGGGAAAACACTGAACCGTATACGTTGGACGCAGGAGGAAGCATTTGTGCGTCAGGTCTGGCAGATTTCGCAAGATAACGGCGATAACTGGCAAACTATCTTTAATGGGCTCTATAAACCAAAACAACAAGAAACCACGGATTGAGTGAACGGGGAGTTATATTAATATTTCCCAATTTTCGTAAACCCTAATACAATATCCGGCTTATTTAGTCATCACATTTTATTGAGAGAGAATCCTATGGGACGCGCTTTCCAGAACCGCAAAGAGTCTATGGCCAAAACCTCGGATCAAAATGCCCGGGTTTACAGTAAATACAGCCGCGAAATTTATGTTTGCGCCAAGCAGGGCGGAGCAGAGCCTGAAAGTAATTTAGCGTTACGCAGCTTGATGGAGCGCGCCAAGCGTGATCAGGTACCAGCGCACGTCATCCAAAAAGCTCTGGATAAAGCGCAAGGCGGTGCAGGCGAAGATTTTGCGGTTGCTCGATACGAAGGCTATGCGCCCGGTAATGTGATGGTGATTGTTGAGTGCCTGACCGATAATCCAAACCGTACTTTTGGAGAAGTACGCCAGTGCTTTGTTAAAACTAAATCGAAAATTGGCACCGAAGGTAGCGTCATGCATATGTTTGACCACAGTGCGATTTTCGTCTTTAAAAGCGATGATGAAGAAGGTGCTCTTGAGGCATTAATGATGGCGGATGTGGACGTCACTGACATTGAGTATGAAGACGGAAAAATCACAGTCTTTGCTCCGCAAACCGATTACTTCAAGGCCAGTCAGGCTCTGCAAGAGCATTTTGGTGACATCGAGTTCGAAGTCGACGAGATTCAGTTTGTACCGAAAGTGATGACCCCGATTTCAGGCGAAGATCTTGAAATGTTTGAGAAATTTTTAGAAATGGCTAACGATCAGGACGACGTGCAGAATATTTATCATAGCGCAGAATATTAGTTTCAATTCTAAGTAAATTTTTAGACCAAACCTCTTTAAGTTTTGAAGGCTTAAAGAGGTTTTTTTATCCCCGTTATGACCTCATTAATTGGCAGAGGTTCCCGTCTAAAAAAGTTCGCTTTAATATCGTGACAAAGTATACATCGCTAACATTTTTTACAATAAAATTATCTTTATAATCAATCGGTTATCCAAAGTTTTGTTGTGGTTGAGTTGGCATGCGTTGTGACAATTGGTAGCCATAAACGCAGTGTCTCTTTTCACAAAAAAATAACAAATCTATAAACTTGGGCTTACAAATAATTGAGTGTGAACTGAATCGTGTTTCTTGAATTTTGTGCGTGCTAAAACATAAGTCCACTAGTGACAAAAGGAGAAACATTATGAAGAAGTCAATTGTGGTTCTAAGTGTGGTTTTTGGTCTGGCAACTGGCGCTGCTTATGCAGGCGACCCAGAGATTTTGAAAGAGCAGGATGTGCGTGCATGTGAAGCACAAACACAGCAAAAGACCAACGAGAAAGGACAGCAAGCTGAAAAGTCATGTGAGTGTGAAATCGACAATACTGACTATGAAGCGCTGGCCGAAGCTAAGAAAAAAGGTGACTTAGCGAAAATCCAGAAAATTAAGCAGGAAGCAAAAGAAGCTTGTACTGAATAATTATCGGAAATCTTTTATCCCCCACTCATATATTTTTTTAAATGTAAAAGGTGATTATCATGAAAAAGAAACTATTATTACTCAGCGCAGTTATTGGTCTTGTTTTAGCTGGTACTTCTTTCGCAAATGAGGTCGAGAGTAGAAAACAGCAAGATCTACAAACCTGCGAGGCAAAAGCTGAGCAATTACCCGAAGATGTCCGCGATAAGCAGCTAGAAGCATGCGAGTGTATTGTCGACAATACTGACTATGAAGCGTTAGTCGAAGCTGAGAACAATGCTGATACGGCAAAAGCCCAGAAAATTAAAACTGAGGCACGCCGAGCTTGTAGCGACAATTAATAAAGGAACCTTAGATTCATGCTTAGCATGAGCCTCTCCTAGCTAGAGGTTTCTTTATAAAGCCTAAAAAGCTGGCCCTTGAGGCCGGCTTTTTTTATGCCCTCTTGGATTGCAACCCCTGCTTGCGCTTGAAATTTAGATCCTCAAACCAATATAGGCTGATATTCGGTGGGTTGGTCAAAATATTATTCGGCTCAATTGATTAACCCCAAAAAAAGTAAGTTCAAGGGGTTGATCTCTAAAACCCGCCCCCCATATATGTTTCAAGCAAGTTTTAACGTTATTTTTGGAGTAGTAACATGGCCAAAATTATTGGTATTGATTTAGGTACAACAAATTCATGTGTCGCCGTTATGGACGGTGATAAGCCGCGCGTTATCGAGAATTCTGAAGGTACGCGTACAACCCCTTCTATTATTGCTTTTACTGATGGCGAGACTTTGGTCGGCCAGTCAGCGAAGCGCCAGGCGGTGACTAACCCGCAAAATACTCTGTATGCTATCAAGCGTTTGATCGGTCGTAAGTTTAAAGACGACGTCGTTCAAAAAGACAGAGGTATGGTGCCATACAACATTATCGAAGCTGATAATGGTGATGCCTGGGTTGAAGCCAATGGTAAAAAAATGGCTCCGCCACAGATTTCTGCTGAAGTTCTTAAGAAAATGAAGAAAACAGCGGAAGATTTCCTGGGCGAAGAAGTTAAGGAAGCGGTTATCACGGTTCCTGCCTATTTCAACGACTCACAACGTCAGGCGACTAAAGACGCCGGCCGTATCGCGGGTCTTGATGTGAAGCGTATTATTAATGAGCCAACTGCGGCGGCACTTGCCTATGGTATGGACAAAGAACGCGGTGATCGCACTATCGCGGTTTACGACTTAGGTGGTGGTACTTTCGATATCTCTATCATCGAAATCGCTGAAGTCGATGGCGAACACACCTTTGAAGTATTGTCGACTAACGGCGATACCTTCCTTGGTGGTGAAGATTTCGATATGCGCGTTATCGAATACTTGGCGGCTGAGTTCAAGAAAGACTCTGGCATTGACCTGAAAGGCGATGCGTTAGCCATGCAACGTTTAAAAGAAGCGGGCGAGAAAGCTAAGATTGAATTGTCTTCAAGCACGCAAACTGAAGTCAATCTGCCTTACATCACAGCTGATGCAACAGGTCCTAAGCACTTAAACTTGAAATTGACTCGCGCCAAACTAGAAGCGCTAGTTGAAGACTTGATTGAGCGCAGCATGGAGCCCGTTAAGCAGGCGCTTAAAGATGCAGGTCTTTCAACCTCAGAAATTAATGACGTGATTCTAGTCGGTGGTCAAACCCGTATGCCTAAAGTACAGGAAGCGGTTGCAGGCTTCTTCGGCAAAGAGCCACGTAAAGACGTTAACCCAGACGAAGCCGTTGCAGTGGGTGCCGCGATTCAAGGTGCAGTATTGTCAGGCGATGTTAAAGACGTATTGCTACTGGACGTAACGCCATTGTCACTTGGTATCGAAACCATGGGTGGCGTGATGACTCCGCTGATTGAGAAAAACACGACGATTCCTACCAAGGCATCGCAAACGTTCTCAACTGCTGACGATAACCAGACCGCAGTAACTGTTCACGTCTTACAGGGTGAGCGTAAAATGGCTTCAGAGAATAAGTCACTAGGTCGTTTCGACCTGGCAGACATTCCACCAGCGCCACGCGGTATGCCACAAATTGAAGTAACTTTCGATATTGATGCGAACGGTATCATGCACGTATCGGCGAAAGATAAAGCAACTGGTAAAGAGCAATCAATTCAGATTAAAGCCTCTTCAGGTTTGAGCGATGAAGAAGTCGATCAAATGATTAAAGATGCCGAGGCGCACGCTGAAGACGATAAGAAGTTCCAGGAGCTAGTCGAAGCGCGTAACCAGGCTGATGGTTTGGTCCACGCAACTCGTAAATCGCTAAAAGATGAGAACATCACTTTCGAAGAAGGCGAGAAAGAAGCTATCGAGAAAGCGGCTAATGAGCTGGAAGAAGCGATTAAAGGCAATGAAATCGAAGACATCAAAGCCAAAACTGAAGCTTTAAGTCAGGCATCAGCCAAGTTAGCAGAGCGTATGTATGCTAACGCCCAGGCAGAAGCCGGCCAGCAGGCTGGTGGTGAGCGGGCGCAAGGCCAAGGCGCCGCTGATGATGTGGTGGACGCCGAGTTCACTGAAGTTAAGGACGAAGACAAAAAGCAATAAGCGTCTATTTGTCCCGATAGCTGTGTTGCAGAGTTTTCTGCGTGTGCGCACTTACTATTAGTAAGCTTACGCTACTCGAAAACTCTGCGCCTTACTCTCGAACCAAATATTTCGCTTATTGGAAGCTAAGGTTTCCAAGCTTTTTATACCTTATAAGCGGATTTAGGTTTTAGGATCAGATATTTCGCTTATTGGGAGCTAGCATTTGGCTTTAAGTCGAAAATAGGAACAACGATAACGCAGGATAGGGTCCCTTGGGATACCGTCCTGCGTTTGCTGTAGTGAGCTGTAAGTCAGCCAGAGCTCAACAATCAAAAGAGATCAACAACCAAAGTAGTTAAGTATGTCAAAAAGAGATTATTACGAAGTATTGGGTGTATCAAAGTCTGCGGATAAAGCCGAGTTAAAAAAGGCTTATCGCCGTTTGGCTATGAAAAACCATCCGGATCGTAACCCTGATGACAAGGATGCGGAAGCACGTTTCAAGGAAGCCAAGGAAGCCTATGAAGTTCTAAATGATCCACAAAAGCGTCAAGCTTATGATCAGTATGGTCATGCGGGTGTTGACCCGAATATGGGTGGTGGTCAAGGCGGTTTCCACGGCGCTGATTTTGGTGATATTTTTGGCGATGTGTTTGGTGATATCTTTGGTGGCGGTCGTCGCG
This sequence comes from Kangiella sp., assembly GCA_026195755.1. Taxonomy (GTDB): domain Bacteria; phylum Pseudomonadota; class Gammaproteobacteria; order Enterobacterales; family Kangiellaceae; genus Kangiella. The sequence goes on from JAPHRL010000115.1 coordinate 5,351, forward strand.
GCGGCGGCGGTCGACGTCAGGCACGTGGTTCTGATTTGCAGTACAACATGGAAATCACACTGAAAGAAGCTGTCTCTGGTGTGACTAAAACCATTCGTATTCCGACCATGGTTAACTGTGACACTTGCGATGGCTCTGGTGCCAAAGCGGGCACAGGCACAGCTACCTGTAGCACCTGTCATGGTCAAGGCGCGGTGCGCATGACTCAGGGTTTCTTCTCAGTGCAGCAAACCTGTCCAGATTGTCGTGGCACCGGCCAGATTATCAAAGAGCCTTGTACTGATTGTCATGGTCAAGGTCGTGTTCAGAAAACTAAAACCCTGCAAGTTAAAATACCAGCCGGTATTGATACTGGTGATCGCATTCGTTTGTCAGGTGAAGGTGAAGCTGGTGGTCCAGGGGCGGTAACGGGTGATTTGTATGTGCAGGTGCACGTCAAAGAGCATCCGATTTTTGTCCGTGACGGTGCTAATCTTTATTGCGAAGTACCGGTTAATTTTGTGGCTGCTGCGCTCGGTGGCGAAATAGAAGTTCCCACATTGGAAGGGCGTGTTTCACTAAAAATTCCAGCGGAA
>JAPHRL010000312.1 GCA_026195755.1 Kangiella sp.
AAAATCCGCAATAACACCATCTTTCAAAGGACGGATGGCAACGATATTGCCCGGTGTACGACCCAACATGCGCTTAGCAGCTTCACCAACTGCTGCAATAGATTTTGCCCCGCCCGCACGTTCCTGACGAATCGCAACCACTGAAGGCTCGTTCAAAACGATGCCCTGGTCACGAACGTAAATCAAAGTGTTGGCAGTCCCCAAATCAATCGACAGGTCGGTTGAAAATAAACCACGTAATTTATTAAACATCTAAGGAAATTTCTCGCTAATTTCAAATATAAGGATGATTATAGGATTCAGGCTCTGTTATATTGCTGTAACAAGAACTCGAGCCAAGCTCTACTATTAGAATCGGCTTAAAAACCAGTAATAGCAAGGCTTATATGCTTTTTTACCCAATCGGGCTACTCTAACAATACTGACCTGTGTGAGCAAGCTAAAAACCTTACGCTCACTGATTTTTTGTGAAACGGTAATGGCTTTTAGCTGGAATGATACTAATGCGCATAAAATCCCCATATACAAAGACACTTTCTCCGGGGTTTGGTTCAACAGCACAGCGCCTATATTCTTTATCATTGTTGATCGAATTTTTAGTCCTTGGAGTATAAATGCGGTGGGCCAAGGCCCACCCTACAGCTGAGTTTTGCTTCTGAGTAGGATGGGCTGCGCTCGCCCTATTCCCCGAACCTATCAATAGTGGTAGGGGCGGTGCCAATGTGCCCGCCCAATTGAAGATTAAACAAATGGATTCCCGCACCCAAGGGCATTTCCGTTGATCACCTTCTCGGGCACTTCAGGAAGTGCCCGTGGTAAAAGACAAGCATGCTGAGCTCTTTATAGGATGGGTTAGCAAAGCGTAACCCATCAAATCCCATTCACCCAAGTAGGTACAATTCATGATTTACCGCTATGCACACCCAAGGTCACTCGATCCAGTCCCGCATAATCTTTAATGGTCTCAACCTGTTCAAATCCAGCCTGCTGTAAAATGTCACGCACAGCCAAACCTTGATCATAGCCATGCTCAAACAATAAATAGCCACCTGGCTTTAAATGCTCGGTTGCCTGTTGGGTGATTTGCCGAATATCAGACAGCCCCTGATCTTGAGCAACCAATGCGGTCACAGGCTCATACACTAAATCAGCTAAATGGGGATCGTTGGTAGCGACGTACGGCGGATTGCTGACAATCATATCCAGATTGCCATGTTGCCAACCGCTTAACCAACTGCCTTGCTCAAAGGTAACATTAGGGATCGTATTGCTTTGTGCATTGGCCTGAGCAACTTTTAAGGCAGGCTCACTCATATCCAATGCCCACACGCTCGCCATTGGTCGCTCGCTGGCAATCGACAGAGCTATTGCACCGCTTCCAGTGCCGAGATCAACAACAGAATAACTCCCGTCAGTGGGAATTATTGATAACGCCTGCTCCACCAACATTTCAGTTTCCGGGCGCGGAATCAAAGTATCGCGAGTGACCTTGAAAGTCAGCGACCAAAATGCCTGTTCGCCCACAATGTAAGCGGTTGGCTCCGCCTGACTTCGACGAAGAATACAATTTTTGAAGCGTGAGAGCTGGTCTTCAGAAAGGATATGTTCTGGCCAAGTTTTGAGCCAGGTGCGGGGTTTAGCCATGGCATAAGCCAATAAAATCTCAGCGTCTAAAGCAGCATCATCAATCGCTTCGAGTTGCTGCCTGGCCCAGAGCAGAGCCTGGGCAACGCTGAGATTGTTCATAAGAACTAGGAGCTTTGTCCCGAAAGTGCTGCCAACTGATCAGCCTGATGCTCTTGAATCAACGGGCCAACAATCTGATCGATATCGCCTTCCATAATTTCATCAAGCTTGTAAAGCGTCAGGTTAATGCGATGATCGGTCATACGCCCTTGCGGGAAGTTGTAAGTGCGAATGCGATCCGAACGATCACCGGTTCCCACCAGATTACGACGCATTTCAGTCTGTTCCGATTGAGCTTTAGCCTTTTCGGCGGCGGTCAATCGAGCTTGCAAGACCGACATCGCTTTGGCTTTATTTTTATGCTGCGAACGCTCGTCCTGACATTCCACCACAACACCGGTCGGCAAGTGAGTAATACGAATGGCTGAATCAGTTTTGTTAACATGCTGACCACCAGCACCAGAGGCGCGGAAGGTATCAATTTTCAAATCTGCAGAATTGATTTCAATGGCATCTAACTCGTCTGCTTCAGGCATAACTGCCACAGTACAGGCTGAAGTATGGATACGACCCTGCGATTCCGTTTCCGGAACCCGTTGCACACGGTGAGCGCCCGACTCAAACTTCAAATGCGAATAAACGCTATCGCCAATAATGCGCACAATGATTTCTTTATAGCCACCATGTTCGCCTTCGCTCTCGCTGATGACTTCTACCTGCCAGCGCTTTTTCTCAGCATATTTGCTATACATGCGGAACAAATCACCAGCGAAAATCGCTGCTTCATCACCACCTGTACCAGCACGAATTTCAAGAAAGGTATTTTTATCATCATTAGGATCACGCGGTAGCAGAAGCTTTTGCATTTCAACTTCGAGCTGCTCGATCTGCTCTTTGGCATCTTTTAACTCTTCCTGTGCCATTTCGCGCATATCCGGCTCTTCATCTTTAAGCATATCTTCGGCTGCTTTTAAGCTTTGTTCCGCTTCTTCATAACGCTGAAAGGTATTCACCACTTCTTCCAGTTGCGAATACTCTTTTGACAAATCACGAAATTTATTTTGATCGCCGATCACATCGGGATCGCCCAACAAAGCACTAATTTCTTCGTGGCGATCGACCAGACCTTGTAATTTTTCAATAATCGAATCTTGTAACATAGGAACCTTGTTATCTAATGCTGTCGCTCAGGACAGACAGACCAAACGATAGTTAATTATCATCTTCCAAATCGAACAACTGGCGAATCACCTCATGAGCATCGACTTCGCCATCATCCTTACGCAACCAGACCAAAGGCTGATGCAAAAACTTTTTCGTCAGGCGATGGGTCAGTTGTTCCATCACCTGTTCAGGATCGCCCTCATTCGCCAGTTGTGCTTTAGCACGCTGCAATTCATTCTGCGCAACCTCTGAATACTTCTGCTGAAGTTCGCGAACCGTATCGTGTTTTTGTCGGCCCAGTTGCCACTGACGAAACTCGTCGCTGAAGTGTCGCAAAATATGCTCAGCTTCTGCAGCAGCTTCTTGCCTCGCCTGCATATTTTCCTGAATCACACCTTCCAGATCATCAACCGTATACAGGTAAACATCATCCAGCTTGCC
>JAPHRL010000289.1 GCA_026195755.1 Kangiella sp.
GCCAGATCGTTATAAGGGCCAACCCATTCCGCAGCATCAATCGCGCCGGTTTCCAACGAGGTAAAGACTTCGCTGCCAGGCATCAAGACTGGAATACCGCCCGCGCGTTTCCAGACCTCCCCACCCAGCCCCGGAATACGCATTTTTAACCCTTTAATATCATCGATAGAATTGATTTCTTTATTAAACCAACCCGCCATCTGTACGCCGGTATTGCCCGCCGGTTCTGGAATCAAATTAAACGGAGCATACAGTTCACGCCACAACTCAATACCGCCACCATGCAGTAACCAGCCGTTCATTTCCTGAGCATTCAGTCCAAAAGGAACTGCTGCAAAAAAGGGTGCCATCGACAATTTGCCTGACCAGTAATACGCTGCGCCATGACCCATTTGTGCAGCGCCGGTTGCCACAGCTTCAAAGACCTGCAAAGCTGGCACTAATTCACCGGCTCCGTAGACTTTGACCTCCATTCGGCCACCGCTTAACTTGCCGATCAACTCCGCCAGGTATTCAGCACCCTCGCCTAAACCGGCAAAGTTTTTTGGCCAAGTGGTCACCATCGTCCATTTGATTTTTTCACCACTCTTGACCACCTTTTGGCCATCAGCACATTCAGTTGGCGCACCGCCGCACGCAGCCAAACCAGCGACTGCCGCACCAGCACCCAAAGCTCCAATAAACTTTCTTCTTTTCATCATTTTTACCGTCTTTATTCTGAATTTGTATGATTACATAAAAGGACTGGCAACAATGTACCCAGTATAATAGGCTATGGCAACTTTGATTAATAAAAGACCAGCATCTATTAACAGCTCACCAGTGTAATTATACTGTTCTAGGGGCGCACCATATTCCCCCTTATATTGAGCTAAGACACGTACAAAATATAGCAATCAAAATCGTGGATGATTTTGATAAGAATTTTCAGCACAGGGATGTGATGTAAATTCTGGTGCGTTAAGTATTTTGGGAGTGGCGCGGGAAGTCACGCGGAGCGTGGCCTCAATATCGGGGTGGTCTTCTTTTGGTTACTTTTCTTGACCACGCAAGAAAAGTAACTCGCTGAGTAGCGAAACATTAAGCTAAGGAATGAATCAAAGTCACTGGATACCGTGGTTAAACCACGGTATGACAAACTGTATTTATTACAATTAAATTGAAAGATGGGGTTATATTGGTATGTCCAGTTTTATAAATATTTACAAGCAAGCATTAGATCCTGAGTTCTGTCAGCGCTGCATCGAAAAATTCGAACAAAGCGAACACAGACATCAAGGCCAAACCGGCGCAGGCGTCGATAAAATAAAAAAGAATAGTACTGATATCACCTGCACCAGTTTTCCTGATGAATGGCAGGACGAAATGCTGCATTTGCAAAATGTTGTCCTACGCGGCTTAATTCATTACGTTCGTCAATACCCTTTCCTGCTGGCTGGAGCTATTTCGCTACAGTATCAAAATAAGGATGGCGAAATGGAAAACCTTAGCTATGTTGATGTTGAAAAAATGGATGACGCCAGTTTAGGTGAATTTATCAAAGCAGTTTACCGTCTCGGTCCTGTCAATATGCAGAAATATGATAAAGGTCAAGGCGGTTACTTCCATTGGCATTCTGAACATTATCCCCATCCAACCGATCCGCATCAGGACAGTTTGCACCGTAGTTTAGTGTGGATGTTTTATTTGAACGATGTTGAGGAAGGTGGCGAAACGGAATTCTTCTATCAGCAAATTAAAAGTAAACCTGAGCAAGGCTCGCTGGTTATCTTCCCCGCTGGTTTTACCCACACTCACCGTGGTCAGAAACCCGTGTCAGGTGACAAGTATATTTTCACCAGCTGGGTGCTTTATCAACGAGCGCAAGATATGTATGGCGCAGCGCCAAAAAATCAACAAAAGCCGCAACAGTAATCTAACTCCATTTAAGAGCGGTGACGGGTTGGCTGGGACTCACTTCCCTATCCTATATCTGATTAGGGCGGGTACATTGGCCCGCCCCTACCAGATCTGAATTCATAATATAGGTTAGCCATAAGCGTTATCCCATTCTATAACTCCACGTTTATATCCGGTGTATAAAAAAAGCGCTCCGAGGAGCGCTTAATCAGGCCGTAACCTGTCTATCCGTTAGTTATTGTTTCTTCTAGACAGCACCCTTACAGATGAATAATCGGATCTGGGTTACCGTCTGGATCATTGCCGGCTGTGCCATCAGTCGATGGATTACCGTTTTTCAACATAATCATCGCACAGGCTGCCGGTGAGGCCATGGAAGTACCCGACATGGTTGTTGTACCGCCACCTTTCTTAGTAGAAAGAATGCTAACACCCGGTGCAGCGTAATCTACTGGCGGATTACCATAATTTGACCAGTAAGGCATGTTGTCGTTTGAGTCGGTCGCTGAAATGGTATAAACGCGACTACCACTGGCACGCGCTGGCGAGTAATTGCTTGCGTGATCGCCATCATTGCCAGCTGCAACAACGAAGTAAGCACCTGAACCTTGCGCAGCTGCTTCTACTGCATTGTCAACGTCCGAGCTAGCCGGGCCACCCAGACTCATATTGACGCAGTCACCTGAGTTTGCATTGGCTGCTACGTAATCAATACCTGCGATTACGCCCGAATAAGAACCTGAGCCACGCGAGTCTAATACTTTGATCGGAACTACCGTAGCACCTGCAGCAACACCAACCACATCTTGCGTATTATTGAGTGCGGCAATTGTGCCCGCTACGTGAGTACCGTGGCCATTACCATCATCTACAGAGGCATCTTTCCCTTTCGTAAATGCCGTAAATCCGCGGCTTGCATCCACATTCAGATCACCGTGGTCAACATCAATACCGGTATCAATAACCCAGGCCGTATAACCAGCACCGCTAACAGGACCACCAACGCGTGTCACACTCCACGGAGTTGTTTGGCCAGTGTTACCACCACCACCGCCGCCTGGCTTTCCTTTAAAGCTGACGCTGACAACGCCGTCAGGGTTCATGCTTTTCACATTCATGTCACCGCCAAACGCTTTTTCTGCTGCGTGGCATGGTGCATTGACAGTGAAACCTTTAATTGAGTTTTGATAAACATGGCGTACAGATGCGCTAGCGCGTTGCGCCATACCTTTGGCAAGGCCTTTAACCTGTGATGCATCAATGTTGTCATGGAAGCTGACAATACAACGGTTTTGAACATTGAGTTCGTCATTTGATGAGAACGTTGGCTCAACCGCCATTGCAGATGTTGAAAGGACCGCTAATCCAACGGCACTTGCGACTAGAGATTTTTTCATATACCTACCCCTTAGGATTTGTGAATTGCTCTATTAATTTATTGTATGAATCTCTGCTCAAATAACATTCAACTGAGCAGATTAGATTTTTATAGCAATCGATTTTAAATGCCGCAAGCATTATTTTAAATATTGAGAACTGGACAAACCAATAACTTTATATAATGCCAATAGTGTCCAATTGCTTTACAAAAACGTCTACTTTTGTAGCTTTTTGTAGCATTTGCCATTTCTCTCAGATTTTTTTAATGAACACTTTTCCTATCTGATTTACTTTTATTTCATGCATAAAAAAAGGCGTTCGATTAAGAACGCCTCTACCTACCCCAAAATATCCAAACTTATCTATAGATGGATGATTGGATCTGGGTTGCCGTCTGGATCATTGCCGGCTGTTCCATCGGTTGATGGGTTACCGTTGCGCATCATGATCACAGCACAAGCAGCTGGTGACGCCATTGAAGTACCTGACATGGTTGTAGTACCGCCGCCAGCACGCAATGAAAGAATGCTCACACCTGGTGCAGCATAATCTACTGGCGGGTTACCATAGTTTGACCATGACGGCATATTGTCGTTTGAGTCAGTCGCTGAGATGGTGTAGACACGATTGCCATTAGCACGCGCTGGAGAATGGTTACTGGCATGGTCGCCATCATTGCCCGCCGCCAATACGAAATAAGCACCTGAGCTTTGCGCCGCAGCTTTAACCGCATCGTCAAGCTCCTGACTAACCGGCCCACCCAAACTCATGTTGGCACAATCGCCTGAATTTGCGTTTGCAGCTACATAGTCAACTCCAGCGATTACGCCCGAATAAGAACCTGAGCCGCGAGAGTCTAGAACCTTGACAGGAACCACAGTCGCACCAGCAGCAACACCAACCACATCTTGCGTATTATTGAGTGCTGCAATAGTGCCCGCTACGTGCGTGCCGTGACCGTTACCATCATCAACACCTGAATCGCGACCTGATGTAAAGGCAGAAAAACCGCGGTTTGCATCAACATTTAAGTCGGTGTGATCAACATCAATACCGGTATCGATTACCCAGGCTGTGTAGCCTGAACCGCTTACTGGTCCACCAACGCGAGTCACACTCCATGGCGTTGTCTGGCCACCGCCACCACCGCCGCCGCCTGGCTTACCTTTAAAGCTGACACTGACAACACCGTCAGGGTTCATGCTTTTCACATTCATGTCACCGCCAAAGGCTTTTTCTGCTGCGTGGCATGGTGCATTGACAGTGAAGCCTTTGATCGAGTTTTGATAGACGTGGCGAATAGATGCATTGGCGCGTTGTGCCATACCTTTAGCAAGGCCCTTAACCTGAGAACCATCAACCGAATCATGGAAACTGACGATACAACGATTCTGAACGTTTAATTCATCGTTTGATGAATAGGTTGGTTGAGTTGCCGTAGCTGAGAATGACACGACGGCCATACCAACAGCGCTAGCTATTAGTGTTTTTTTCATATACCTACCCCTTAGTGTGTATATAATTTATGTTAAAAGATCTGCTCTCAAACATTATTTTTTCTAATGAAAGCAAAGTACTTATATCAACATAAACGGATACAATCAAACAAATTCTGACATTTTGCATAGAGGTCTTACCAATAAGTTTTGCTAATGCATATTTGCATTGAATATTTTTCATTTACGCATCTTTTAAGCACAAAAAAGCCCCGCCGAAGCGGGGCTCAAACTTACAATAGATTATTATTATAATTGGAATGAAGCTGCACAGGTTGTTGTGCCAGACTCGCAAATAGTCACTGTGTAAGTCGCTCTCTTGTCAGCACCTGAGTAAGATACTGCACCATCATTTACTTGAGTATCTTGTAGTACCGTAGCGCCACCTGAAGTCAAAGTGATGTCAACATTAGAGCTTGAGAAACCACTCCAAACTAGATCTAGCTGACCGCCACCTTTAGAACGGCTACCGCTTGCTTCTAAATCACCTGCTGGTGGAGGATCCGTTGGATCTGTTGGATCACCGCCGGCACAACCATTAGCAGTAATGTAATCGCTAGCAGCTTTTGCTTTCACGATACCGTAACCGAAGTAGTCATCACGACCTGCTGTACCTTGATCTTCC
>JAPHRL010000051.1 GCA_026195755.1 Kangiella sp.
CACAATATACTCCTGACCAGGCAGCCATAGGGTGGTTATGTATGCCGAAATAGCCTCCTTTTTTTGTAATGTGATACCAGCTCTCACAGGCAATGTGCAACCTTTTGAGGGTCTCTACGTCGTATTGATTCAAAGTGCCAACTAGTTGATACAACTGCGCCCAACAATAGTTTTGCAATTCTTGCACACAACTGTCTTTCCAGTTAAATAAATCAAACTTACTTTCAAAAACTTGTTTATTTTTAGTGACGAAACCATGCTGATCCACTTTACTTTCAGCCGCCTTCTGCCTGAATAATTGAGCAAGCTTTTTATTAAGTTCTTTATGTTCCGGGTTATAGGTTACCCCCAATGGTACTGAAAACATTGGAATAATTTCATTTTTTGGAGTGTTCATTTGTTTATATCTTTCTTATACTGAGTTTCATTTCTAATAGATACTATCACTAATTATGAAGCATTGGTCAAATTATTGGACAAGCTCCAATACCCTCAACAGTTTTGCTGAATCAGACGCAGCCAAAGGTTATACAGGAGCCATTAAAGAGTACTGGTTTAATGTCTTTTCTAACCTAAAAGCTAACAGTCGTATCGTTGACATCGGATGTGGCAACGGTGCTCTTGCTTGCCTTGCCGTTGAGTACAGCAAGCAACATCATCTGAACTTTGAGGTGCATGCCATTGATGCCGCTGATATCAACCCGCTAGAAGCACTAAAAGATAACCCTGAAACGTTAGAGCTCCTACAAGATATTACTTTTCATTCCAGTTGCCCGGTCGAAAGCCTTCCCTTTAAAGCTGGTTCAGTTGATTTATTTGTCAGTCAGTTTGGATTTGAATATGCAGATACCAAGAAAGCATTACAACAGTGTCACTTGGCGTTACTAGATAATGGAACTATAAACTTTTTAGCTCATCATCCAGACTCATTCATTTCTACCGATAGCAACGCTGGAGCACATCTATTCAAAACGATACTCCACAATAGCCCTTTATTTATACAGATAGATTTGTTGTTGGACATTGCTTCACAGGTTCAGACCTCTGGTCAATACCATACTTGGAACCAGAATCCCTATAATCTGTCTATCAGTCGCACAATTAAATGGATTCTTGACAAATTAAAGTCAGAGTTCAGTGAGGATAAATATGCAGCATGGCTACAGGATCTATTCTCGAGAGTCATACCAGTACTTCAAAATGTTGGCAAATCCGAGCCTAGAAGTTTACGTAACCATCTTTCGCAACAATTTCAAATCTTAGATGAGCATAACATCCGATTACAAGAACAAATTAATGCCACACTGACTAACCCAAAACTCCGCTCCTTGGAAAAATATGCCAAATCCTTAGGGCTTACCGCCAGTTCAAGCTCTTTTTTGATTGAGCATGATCCTTTTGCCTGGAGTATTGAGATTAAATGAACTAATAATATTCAAGCATAAAAAAAGGCGAGGAAAACCTCGCCTTTTTATTTCGCTTGTTAACTTAAACTTAGAAAGTTTGAGTATAACGAACGTAAGCTACACGACCATAACCATTATACAAGTAGTAGTTATATTCGCGGCCATCAAAGTCTTCGATAGTTGGATATTTTTCGAAAACGTTTTGAGCACCTACTGAGATTTGACCATCCCAAGAAGTGTTATAGCTCACTTGTAGGTCGTGAGTAGTCCACACGCCCATGTTACCAGAACGACCAACACCGTCATCACCAGCAACCGCTACAACATCAGTGTATTGACCACCGATAGTGTTTACGTTCCAAGCAACAGTGAAGTCATTGATGTTGTAAACGTTTTGTAACACTGCACGCCATTGAGGAGTACCAGGGTCACGAACTAGATTACGACCACCATCAATGCTCAAGTCATTGATCCAAGAAACTTGGAAGTTTGAAGCCAAACGACCAGCATCTTCGAAGTCAAAGTTGAAGCGAGCATTCACATCAACGCCGTCAGTTTCAAGGTCACCCTCGTTACCATAACCCGTTAAGATTTGGGCAATTGAACCGTTTGCACGACGAGTTACACCAAGACCAGCAGGAATTGGGTCACCAGCTTGCTCACGATTGATCAAACCTTGCGAACTAAAGAACGCAATACGGTTATCAACTTGGATGTTGTAGTAATCAAATGTGAAGTTCACCCAGTCTGCAGGTTGGTAAGCCAAACCAAACGCGTATTGATCTGATTGCTCAGACTCTAGGTCTGGGTTAGCAATACGGTATGCGTTGATTTGTACTTCACAGTTTGAAGGTTGACCGAATACGATACAAGTCTGAGGATCCTGAACTGGGTCAGCAGAGAATGCAGTTTGCTGAGTCAAGATATCCAAAGTTGGTGCACGGAAACCTTGGCCGAATGATGCACGTAGCGTCAATTCATCCATTGGTTGGTAACGTACTGAAACTTTTGGAGAGAAATCATTACCGTAGTCTGAGTAGTCATCGAAACGACCAGCAATAGACACTTCAAGATCTTCTGTGAATGGTAATAATGTTTCGAAGTAAGCAGCAGTTACGTCACGGCCACCACCAGCAGAGTTACCAGCAGAACCACCTAC
>JAPHRL010000281.1 GCA_026195755.1 Kangiella sp.
ATTTGGACAATGCCTGATAGCGCGCTTTACGGGCGGCACCTTCGAGACTGGCTAAGTTTGCATCAACCTCAACTTGAACTGACTCAAAAGGGATTGCTAACGACTCACAAAACTGTCTATTCTGCACTGCCCATTTACTGGAATCGGCTTGCAACTGATGATCGATATAGACGGCGGATAAGCGGATTTTTTGAGTTGAGTTATTGAGGTTAGAATGCAAAGCATGCAGTAAGGACAGCGAGTCAACACCACCACTTAATGCAACCACTATGGATTTGATAGATTTAGAAATGCAAAGAGCCAGAAACTCATCAATACTTTGAGAAACTGGCTCTGATTTTGTCATAGGAAAAGATTATTCTTCGCTGACAGTACCGAACGACATCAGCTTGTTGTAACGCTTAGCAAGTAATTGCTCAACACTTAGAGTTTGCAATTCATCCATGTCTTTCGTTAAGCGCTCTTTTAAGCTTTTGCCCATCGCAAGGTAATCACGATGCGCTCCACCTAATGGTTCAGCCACGATATTATCGATCAGACCCAGGCTCTTGATACGTTCAGCGGTAATCCCCATCGCTTGTGCTGCTTCTTCTGCTTTTTCAGCACTCTTCCAAAGAATCGAAGCACAACCTTCAGGTGAAATCACTGAGTAAGTCGAATATTGCAACATATTCACACGATCACCGACACCGATTGCCAAAGCACCGCCGGAACCACCTTCGCCAATCACAGTAGCGATAATCGGTACTTCAAGGCGTGACATCACTTTCAGGTTTCGCGCAATGGCTTCACTCTGGCCACGTTCTTCGGCACCGACACCCGGAAAAGCCCCAGGAGTGTCAATGAAAGTAAACACCGGTAGCGAGAAACGCTCAGCAAGCTCCATAATACGCTTTGCTTTCCGATAACCTTCTGGACGCGACATACCAAAGTTGTGTCTAATTTTCTCCTTAGTATCGCGGCCTTTCTGATGACCAATAACCACTACAGGCTTATCATTCAATCGTGCGAGGCCACCGACAATTGACGCATCGTCGGAATAGGCACGATCGCCTGCCAACTCATCAAAATCAGTGAAAATATGCTCAATATAATCGCGAGTATAAGGACGCTGCGGGTGACGCGCTAGTTGCGCAACCTGCCACGGCGAAAGGTCAGAAAAGATTTGTTTAGTGAGGTCTTTCGACTTCTTTTTTAAACGCTCAATCTCTTCGCTAATATTGATTTCAGTATCTTCGCCCATCATGCGCAATTCGTCGATTTGCGCTTCTAATTCTGCGATAGGACGTTCAAAGTCTAGAAAATTCAAACTCATGCCTTATAAAACGGTTAGTTAGTGGCGTATAAGGGGCAATATTCTACCCTTATTTGCTTTGATAATGAATGGTAACTTGACTGGTCTAAACTGTCAGCCTTTATCGGCTTAAAACATTAATAATTAGGCATTTTTGCCATCTGCTGTAATTGTACAGCATTGTCTCTGCCAATACCGATTCAGTTCCGAAAATGGCTATTCAGTTCACCATATCCTGCTAAGATATGGCTAAATCAATCTTACAAATGGCGTTTGATGCCCAATTCGGCGACTTTAAAAACCTATCAGCAAGCACGCCTGGCGCGCGATCCGCGTTTTGACGGCACCTTTTTTGTCGCTGTGAAAACCACCGGTATCTATTGTCGGCCGATCTGTCCTGCGCCAGCACCTAAAGAACAGAATGTCAGTTATTACCCCAGCTCCGTGCAGGCCCAAGAAGCAGGCTTTCGCCCCTGTTTGCGTTGCCGCCCGGAAACCGCCCCGCTCTCTGCGGCCTGGTTAGGTAACCAGGCAGTACTCAGAAAAGCCGTGACACGAATACAGGCTGGCGCTTTAAACCAAACTTCATTGCAGGATTTTAGCGAATCCATGGGAATTAGCGACCGCTATCTGCGCAAACTGTTTCAACAGTACCTTGGCGTCTCGCCGATAATCTATGCCAACCATTTGCGTCTGATGTTCGCCAAACAGCTATTGCATCAAACCCAACTACCTATCAATGATATAGCATTCATCGCAGGTTTTAACAGCGTACGTCGTTTTAATGACAGCTTTAAGGCGACCATGAAGCTTAGCCCCAGTAATTTACGGAAAAAATTGCATAACCAGCAAAGTCTGCAAGAATCACAAGCCATTCAATTAAAACTGCACTATCGCCCGCCCTATGACTGGTCGTTAATGCAAGACTTTTTACAGCAGAGAGAACTGTCCGCAATCGAAACAGTAACTGACCACAGTTACAGCCGCACTTTTAGTCTGGACGGTGCTAATGGCTTTTTAACCGCAGAGTTTGATTCATCCAGTTCATCATTCAAGGTCACCATTGAACTGAGTGACATGAGCAAACTATTGGAAGTCACGCACCATATTCGTCGCGTGTTGGACTTGAACAGTGATCTGGAAGTGATCGAAAAGACTCTGGGACAAGATAGCAATCTACAGCCTCTGCTGAAGTCAGGATTGCGACTACCGGCCACCTGGAATACCTTCGAAGCCGGAGTTAAGGCCATTCTCGGTCAACAGGTTTCGGTTAAAGCTGCCTATACCCACACCGCCAGTGTCATTGAACAACTGGGTAGTGATTACAACGAACAGTACAAACTGTTCCCAACGGCACAGCAAATAGTGGATGGTGAATTAAGCTTCCTCAAAATGCCTAACAGCCGCAAACAGACACTACACAACTTTGCTCAATGGTATCTTGATACTAATGGCGAAGACTTATCATCCATACTGGATATCAAAGGCATCGGCCCATGGACTTATGAATACATCAAACTACGCAGCGGCTTTGATAGCGATGCATTTCCCGAAAAAGATCTCGGCGTTATAAAAGCGATGGAAAAACATAACCTCACCAATACCGGTCAATGGCAACCCTGGCGCAGCTACGCCACACTGCAACTATGGCACAGTCTTTGAAAGGTAAGAGAAACATTTTTATGAATACAAAACTTTACTATCAAAAAACACAATGTCCATTTGGCGCGGTACATATTTATGCCGACGACCAACACCTCAAAGCAGTGTTATTTAAACCATGGGAAAAAGTACCGGTCGAGAATCTACTCAACAAAAGCAATGCCATCATCGAACAAACCCAAGGCCAACTCGACGAGTACTTCAAAGGCCAAAGAGCTGAGTTCGATCTACCAATCAAAGCAAACGGCACAGACTTCCAGCAAACCGTTTGGCAAACCCTCTGCAAAATCCCCTATGGCGAAACCTGGAACTACGGCCAACTCGCAACAGCCATCGGCAACAAAAACGCCAGCCGCGCCGTCGGAGCCGCCAACGGCAAAAACCCTATCTCCATCATAGTCCCCTGCCACCGAGTCATCGGCGCCAACGGCACCCTAACTGGTTACGCAGGAGGATTAACCATCAAAGAATGGTTGTTAAAACATGAGGGGGTAACTATATGAATCAGAAATCATATTATTGGAATCTAGTACATTGTAAGGTATAACTATTGGCATAATAAATTGTCACAATAAAACAATAAATCCAGATAATGCACAATAATACTCGCTTAAAGCTCAGGCTCATATTCCTTCCTTTTCTAACTTTCTCCATAGGATTCTTATGTATTTTCAGCTTGATTAATTGGCTTTTAACGATGAAGCTAAAAATATTGGACTTCAAGCCTATGGTTATGGATTTTATTTTTCCTGGTTTTATTATCTTGGGTTTTATATGGTTCTTTTTAAAGCCAAGAATTAAAGTGTTAAGATTTGATACAAATGATGAGAACTATAAATTTATAACTTTAACCTTATCCTCTATTATGCTTCTACTATCGGCAAGTCTTATACAAATGTATTTGGAGGATAAAACAGGTCAACTGACAGCTTTAAAAAATATCAATCAGATTAAAGACTATAAAGAAACAAGGTATTACACAATTGAAGATCTTTATCTAGATAGAGACTCAACCCAAAGTGAGCATCAGTTCGAAGTTAAAGGAAGAGGTCGACATGATTTTGTTATGCATATTTATATTGCGTTGCCTTTGTATGCTAACTATGAAGAATCGATTAATTTAGATACCAACACATGGTATGGACTACATTACAGTGAAACAATCCCCAATAAACTACCGAGAGAAGATAAAAATAAGCTATATCAAAAATTTATGGATGAGACAGATGAAGAATTCAACAAGTCTAATCTGAAGAACTTCACTTACCTTACAAGGTTAAATAATTCGGATGAAAAAGATGTATTTGTAAATTTAATCGAGAGCAATACAGAAACTGTTAATCAAAAGCTTATTATTCTTACACCTCACCAGAATAGTTTTTCAGAGCGCGTGATTATCACTCCTCTATTTTTCACCACTCCATACCTCATATCATTAATAGTCTTACTTCTAGCTCTGTATTTTGCAGATGTTAATAGATACGAATATGAACAGTTAAAAACAAGAAAAAAAACAACCCAATTCGGTCCACCAGAATTGTTAATGTTGCTCATTCCACGTAAAGATTTTATTGCAACCCCAACACTGGTTATCGCGAACATATCTGTCTTTATAATCATGGCAATTTCAGATGGAACGATAATGAACTTTAACAGTGCCTATTTGCTACATTGGGGCGGCAATTATATTCATAACTTTAATGAGGGTCAGTGGTGGAGATTGATAACAAGTAGCTTTATTCATGCAGGAGCAATCCATTTACTTTATAACGTTGCACTACTTTACTTGATTGCAGCCGTACTCGAGTTTACGCTAAAACCAATTAGATTAATCGTGTTTTATATAATACTTGCTATAGCTGCTAGCGGAATTAGCTTATGGTGGAATGACCAATTAATTATTGTAGGCTCATCAGGTGCTATATTTGGCTTATTTGGGCTTTATTTATCATTATCACTTACCAATAGAGTTTCAATAGAAGAAAGCAAGGCGCTCGCTCCGATACTTTTGTTCATTATTGGATTCAATATAATTGTAGGTCTACTTGGGATCGATATTGATAATGCAGCTCATATCGGAGGATTACTATCAGGATTCATCCTAGGTTTTATGATAAGTCCTTTTATCAAAAATCATAATCAAGATATTCTGAAATAGTTAAATACCGAAAGGGGTTGCCGAGGCAACCCCTTCTAGAACTAACGAATCATACAAGGTCTAAACACCGAAAGGTTAGTCATTCCGGCCTACGAGCCGGAATCTGCTCTTATAGGTTGGGTTAGAGACCTCATCTCGTAACCCAACAAATCAAGTCCATCTACAAATCACCAGCTTTACTCAACGCTTCAATATCGCTATTAACAATAGCTTCAAGATTCTCAGTGATTTTCTCAGCACTCCAGTCCCACCAAGCAATCAATAGTAACTTCTCGATGGTCGTCTCATCGAATCGATGCTTAAGCACTTTTGCAGGATTACCACCAACTACGCTGTAAGCTGGAACATCAGCCGTTACAACTGACTTGCTGGCAACAATGGCACCATTGCCAATAGAAACGCCAGGCATGATTGTAGACTCATATCCGAGCCAGACATCATGACCAATAATGGTATCGCCTTTGTATGGTAATTCACCTTCACCCGGTAACACTTTCTCCCAGCCGTTACCAAAGATATAAAATGGATAGGTCGAAAAACCAGACACCTTATGATTTGCACCATTCATAATAAATTTTACGTCTTTAGCAATGGCACAAAACTTACCAATCTTTAACTTGTCTCCAATGAAAGGAAAGTGATAAAGCACATTGGCTTCAAAGTTATCAGGCCCGTCAGGATCATCGTAATAAGTATAGTCGCCCACCTCAATATTCGGCGATGTTATAAAGTTTTTAAGAAAACCAACCTGAGGAAAACCCTTCATGGGCTCTTTGTCGTTAGGGTTCGGACCGTTCAAAGACACCTCCAAAAAATTATTGTTATAGCGTGACACGCTTTACCCCTATTAATGCACAAGGGCAATACTGTTAGGTGATGTTCACTGTGTTGTTTATTAGCCTGATTGGAGACTCAGACTAAACCCAGTAAATCATAGATTTAGCGACCCAACCACACAGAAACCACGGATAAAAAGAACTAATGTGACAGCTTTATAAGTTCTAGCTGAGCCATTATGCTAAATTTTCTTAGTATTAAACACAGTAAAACAGGGACAGAAAAGGACTAACGTTATGAATATTAGAATTTTTCAGGGGTTGGGATACGTTGCCATTATCCTGCTAGCACTCGCGGTTAACACCGTAAACGCTTCACAAATAAAGAAAACATCAGTTAAATCAATCCAACCTTCAACGACACTAAATACAAAAGCAATCAAAGATATTCAAAAGGTTAAAATGCTCAGTAACACTGAATATCAAGAAAAAATTAAAGCTCATGATCTGAAAGTGAAATCTACCGCTGTCAAACCTCAAGCACAGGCCAATACAAGACTGGCAAGTCAAAACAACCGTTTTCGCGGGCCTTACGATTGCGATGACAATAACAGAGCCGTAAAACCCGGAGCTGTGGAAGCTTGTGATGGAATAGATAATGACTGTGATGGTGACGTTGATGAGGGTGTTACTGGAACCTATTTTCTTGATGCCGATGGTGATGGCTGGGGTGATAGCAGTAAACCCTGGAAGGCCTGCAAACAACAATCAGGCTATTCAGCCAGAGGTAATGATTGCAATGACCGTAGCAGACAGATTTATCCAGGCGCCAGCGATGCACCCAATAATGGTATTGATGAAAACTGTGACGGACAGCAATAAGGAGAGGGAACATGAAAAGAATACTAATCTTTTTGATAGCTTCATTATCAATATCATTAGCTTCATTATTAGCGCCACAGCTTGTTTACGCTGATCAAGTATCAGATGCGATAAAGTTTTGTAACGAATATGAACGAGAAACTGGTGTTCGTTGTGAGCAGCAAAAATGTCCTTGCGGTAGAACAACCAAAGAAATGGAACGTTGGAATAGAAAGTTTCGTTTTGATATTTGTGCTTGCGCTTCAAAAAGTGATTTAGAAGCCGCCGCCAATGCAGAACCGGAAATCCAGTGCCGGAGAGATTCAGACTGTAATGATGGCGTATTCTGTAATGGCGAAGAAATGTGTCGTTCAGGGCAATGTAGACCGGGAACAAGCCCCTGCAAAGGCGTAAAGTGTTATGAGCGTGAAAAAATGTGTGAAAAAACCTGTGAAGATAAAGACGGCGATGGATTTGAAGCTATGCACTGTGGCGGCAATGACTGTGACGACAATAACCCCAACCGCTTTCCAGGCAACAAAGAAATTTGTGACTCAAAAGGGATTGATGAAGATTGTGATGCTACTACAGTAGGTGATCTCGATGCTGACGGGGATGGATTTATCTCCGCCAGTTGTCGCTAATAGTTAATAAATCAACCCCATATCAAAGGCGCATAAATTTGCGCCTTTTTTATATCTTGATAATCATTTTGATAATTTCTAAGTCCACTTTTTATTTGAGTCCCTTAATAACTCAAACAGCAATCACTGTATAGAAACGCAGATTAATTACTATTTGTTATTAATGCTGCCTTGCACTCCCCTGCTTTTCAGCTCTATGATTAATCATTGTGTTTATAGATGGAGGTTTTTATCCGCCCTTTTCATTTCGCCTGGATAGTCTGTCTTCTGCCCATCATTGCCGCGCATGGTGCTTTTTTTATTGGACTGTGGCAAGGCGTGGCAAATGAATGCATTCCTTATTTTGAAGGCTGCACCTCGATTAGTCGCGCGGCACGCAATGGTGATGCTATCTTTTTGTTTCGAGGCCTGATGATGCCGACAGCGGCATTTCTGATTATCTTCTGGTATTTACAGAGTGTCTGGCTGAAAGAGCTAACCCATAAATCGCACATCACAATTTTCGTGCTAGGAACCATTGGCGCTGTGTTTTTAGTTCTGTACGCAGACTTTCTTGGCACCGAAGGTGACTTTTATGAGTTTATGCGACGTTATGGAATCACCCTCTATTTCGCCATGACCATTCTTGCGCAGATGTTAAGCATTCGCAGCTTACAAAAGCTTGGCAATTCATTGGATAGAAAAATTAAACGCTATTTAACTATCCAATTCACTATGATGGTGCTCTATTGGGTTTTAGGGATTGCCAATGTAGTGATTAAAGCGACAGGTGTCAGTTGGGCCGATCAGTCTGAAAACATCATCGAATGGAATTTCGCCTTATTGATGTCGCTGTATTTTGGTTTAACTGCAATGATGTGGAAGCGAACTGATTTTGAGTTTCAGCTTAGCATTAAGAGATAAGCTTCTAATCGCCTCAATCAACGCTCCCCTATTTTGCTCCAAAGAAACTCATCTTTACCGATATTTTCTGCGTTTTTCTTAGCCAGATTTTCAAGCATGATATCAATCTGACTTTTATCAACCCAACGTCCATTAAAGAACACACCGGATATCTTCCTAGTGTTATTAATATCTAACAAAGGATTTTCATCAAGCAACACAAGGTCCGCAAACTTACCAACTTCAACAGTTCCAACTTTGTCGTCAATTTCTAGCCATGTGGCTGCCAACCTTGTTGCAGCTGCCAAGGTTTCTTCGGTGGTTAAGCCTGCATCCACCAACAAGGTCAACTCGTCATGCAATGAATAACCCCAAACTATGCCTGAAGTGCCTGCATCCGTTCCTGCTACCATGGGTACTCCAAGATCTTTAAAGGCTTTTACCAACTTGATATGAAAGCCTACCAGCTCGTCATAGTAAGCAATTCTTTTGGGATTGGTTCCGTGATTATATTGATTAGCAGTAATCCATTTGTCTTGCATTAATGGATGTACATATTTAAAACTAGGCAGCTCTCTTACTGCATCCAATGAGCGTCCCTGAGCAGCAATCCTTGCCAGGTTCGATAGGTTAGGAGTAACCCAGGTGCCATTCACCCTTGCCAACCTTGCAAGTTTATAAGCTTCTTCTATAGTAAACTCATTGGCTTGCTTTGAGAACTCCTCTGCATGAGCCACTAAGCCAAAGTGAGGGACGAACGCATCTTCTGTCTTACCCTCAAAGGCATTGGGTATATGCCCCACTACCTTCATTCCTTGTTTGTCAGCTTCGTCCACAATGGCCTTGTAAGTTTCAATGTTAAGGCCTGAGTAAACCTTGATAAATTCATAACCATCACCTTTCGCTATTCTAACAGCCTGTCGCCCCTCGGAAGGAGTTGTTGCTACCTTACGCGCATTGCTTCCATCAATTAACGCTGCCAACGCAATTCTTGGACCAATGATATTGCCTTTAATGATTTCATTTCTTTGCCCGAAGTGTTCAACTCTACCGCTCAATTCAAATGCTGTCGTAACACCATTAGCAACGTATAACAGCATAATGTCTTGGTTATCGAAGAAGATTGATGCACCTTTGGTTGGATAGTTATTTCCAGGACTACCATCTACAAGATTGTGAACGTGCATGTCTATCAGGCCAGGGATAAGCCACTTACCTTCACCATCAATAATCATGGCATCATTTGGTATTTTTCCGCCAATGGCTGAGATTTTGTTATCGACAACAACAACTGTAGTATTTTCAATGACCTTGTTTTCCACCGTCATTGGAATGACATTAACGTTGGTTAGAGCAATTGTTTTATTCTCTTCATTTTCCTGTGCCAGCGCAGTGTGCTGCGTGATTCCGCAACCTGAAAGCAAAACCAATGCCACGCATAAACCCGCTATAAACCGTAAGTTTTTCACTGAAAATTCCTTATTATGCTTTTTAATATTCGTTATTATTTCAATCTACGCATGTAAGATTGCTTTTGATACAAGGAGCGGGTTTCTAAATGTAAGATTTTATTTTGTTTAGCGACAGCTATGTGAAAGAGAAATTGAGTGCAGGATGGCTGAACAATGTTCAGAGGTTATATCAGAAGAAAAAACCACATCGCCAACACCGCCAGGAAGTTAATGGTAAAGACCAAACCTCTTAAGCGAATATTGTTCGTCACTATCTGCACAAAACTATGAATCAAGCGACCTGCGATAAAGATCCAGGCCAACCATAGTTGAACAGGTTCAGTATTTCCCAAAGCGATAAACAGCACACAGGTAACATGGAAAAATAACGGCCATTCAAACTGATTCGAAAGGTTAGCGCTGATCCGCAACTCCATTGACGCCCACCTTTCTTTTTTACTTTTTACGACGCCCCATACTGCAGGAGCACGAACAATCGTCAACGATACATATAGAAAAGCCGTCCATGCGATGTGAGCAGCAATTGGGTAGAGAAGAAGGTGGTTTGTCATATTCGGGGCTGCCTTTGTTTATTAACCCATTCCAAATCAATATATAAATTATGCCCGCAGTCTATCCTTCCACCATCTGCTAGATTAACACGAGTAATTTCTGACTCACCAACACTAATATACTGATTGTTTCCGACACTCTTAATAGCGCAATAGAATGAAACATATCCATCGTTCCTTTCGTCATCAAGAACAGCAACGTAAATTGTCAGATTAAATGAAGTGAGCAAGCTCTCATCATTTATAGCGTTCGAGACATTAAAATTAGTCTCTGTGTGTATGACTGTACTTTCAACACCTTCCTCTGTAGTCCAAGAGACTTTTAACGGTAAATCAAAGTCCTCTGAACCTAAAGCAATAGCAGGTAACAAGAGAATTAAGTATTTAATGATTGTTATCATTCGCTCTCCATAATGCGGCTAATTTCCTGAGTAATTGGCAAAGTATGTAGCCTCTATTAGCCTAAGCATACCAAGGGCACTTCCGCTGGTCGTAATCGAGGAATTTTATGAAGAACTGGCGGGCGTTGATTGTATTGTTAGGTTTTTTCACTACAGGATACCTCTACCTTGCGTTTTCCTTTGACTGTTTCTAGCTGTAAGTAGAATGTTCCTTCCAGGGTAATGTACTTTACATCTCCGCCTTCTTTCAGCCATAACTCATGAGAAGTCGTTTTCTCTAGATTGGTACCAAGCCTAAAATGAGAGCCATTTTTTAGAATTTTGCACTCTTCACGAAATATTTTAACTACAGGATAATCCCGATAATACCAAAACTCTACATACGAAAATGTGCTTCCGTCATCTGAAAGATATCCACCAGTGTAGCCACTTGGTTTGTAAGGAGTAGACCAAACAGGTTTAAAATTCGGTGGCGGAGAAGAAAGAAAAAAACCCTCGTATACATTTAAAACCCAATCATCTTCCCAGGGCTTTTCAGCATTTCCTAGTGGCTGAACAACAGCACTCCATTTATTGTTTGGCGATTGAACCAAAAACTCCTGCCAATCGGGTGGCTGATCCGCGTGAGAACAAACAGAAAGACTTAAAATTAAGAGAAATAGTATTTTCATGTAAAAACTTAACGCCCGCAACAGCGGAATATTTGGAGTGGATTGTTTTGCGGTAGCGTAGCGTTAAGCCGTAAAACAAGGAACGGAAAATATTTCCGCTGGTTGCGATTGTTAGGGCCCTGCCGATTACCAGTATTGACCATGCTTTAGCCCTGCGTCTTGAATTTGAACGTCGGAAGCTTGGGTGAACTGTTCATTTCCGATGGCCCCGCACTTAGCACAGATTGCCGACTCTGAAGCCTGGAGATGGAATGGATCCGGGAAAAACGTACCCACCTCGTCACACTCGGCTGCAACATTGCCACAGGCGCGGCATACGAGCAGCAACGGATAGCCTTGTCCGCAGCACGGACATCGCACATTCAGACTCCAGGTTGGCGGCTTAAACTCCATTTATGGCCCCTAACGCCTTGCTTTGGGGCGGCCGAAACAGAGCGAAGCGGCGTGTAGGCCGTCCCAGCCGCGCTGCGGCGACAACAGCAACTTGTTATGTGTTTTCATTGCGACCAAACCTATTGTGAAAAATGGGCACAAAAAAAGCACCTATTGAAATGATAAATCCCAAAGCCATACCCCATGAACCTACGGGATGAAATACACCGAAGGTAAGAAGTGCAGCCCAAGAAGCTACTAACGAAAGAATAATTGTTGCCGCGGCGATAACGCGGAAATTTCGATGCCCCGTGCCATTGCGAGACCAAACCACCAATATGATGGTGGAGAGGAAACTTAATATAAGTAGTGGTAACCCAGCGCTCATTTTATTCCTTCGGGCTCAAGACACTTAACGCCTCAAACACCGGCTTGGTGAAGTTGGCGGCTTTTTTGGAACAAAAAAGGTGACAGCTTTGCCAAGTCCGCGTGCTTTGACTTGTTACATTTTGACGGTGAAGCCATTGCTTATTACCTCAAGTTGCCCATTACCATTAAAGTTGAATTTGTAATGCTTGTATTCTTCTTGAGCCCCGATTTCACCTTGCTTTATATGCTCTGCCAACCATTCTGACTCGGTAATTATATGACTTCTATCGTATTCCTCGCCTTCTATAAAGGTTTCGATCATTTGCCATTTAAATGCAACGGTATCTGAAAAGAACACCTCGCGCTGAATTTCCTGCCAATCCTTAAATTTAAGAATTAAGTCTCCCTCATCCATATTGATGTTGGGGAAGTCAGCATCTGCGGTTGAAAAACCTGGTTCTATTATCTCTGCTCGTTCCATGCTCGATCTATTTTGAAATGTAACATTTTATTATACGAATTCGTTTGTAAGACTCTAATATCATTAGTCTTTTTTTACAAGTGTCGATTCTCTGGATATTTTAGGGATTAGCGGACCTAAAATTCCGTATATCGGTATATTTCAGATAGAAAGTGGCACTAAATCTCCCCTCTTGCCACCGCTTTTTCTTAATACCTATATTTCCGCAATGTTAACATTCACTAACCCCTAGTTAAATAGAGGTTACTTATAGTGAGGTAGGTAAAACTGTTAGGAAACAACTCATTTCCAATGCTCGCTAACCCATTGATTATTAAAAGCCTGTCGCCTGTATGTCACCCAAATGTCGCTAATTCTTCGGGGATATGTCGTGTTATACTTGGTCTGGAATTTACATAATTCAGGCTCACCGCTGTATCAGCCAGCGCTACTACATAAACACAGAACGGATTAATTATGATTGTTAGAAAATTGAGATTGAGAAACGGTTGGTCACAAGAGCAATTAGCAGAGTTGATGGGTGTTAGCACTCGTACCATTCAGCGCATTGAGCGTGGCCAGACCAAGCCCAGTCTTGAAACTCAAAAGTCTTTAGCCGCTGTGTTTGAGGTTGATATAGCAACATTTGAACCGTCCATATCTATGGACAGCACAGGAGAGCCTGATATGAACACCACCAATACCAATGAAACGACTCAACAAGCTGAGCAAGGCGCGAAACCTAAGCCAGCTGTTGAAACTGTTAGCAATGAAGAGGCAGACGCCATGGAGTACGTTAAAGGCATTAAGGAGTTTTACTCGCACTTACTCATCTACATCATCTTTAGCGTTATCTTTATCTTTGCGGGCAAAATGCCTGACATGCTGATCGCTTGGGGTGCCTGGACACTCGGGCTTGTCTTTCATGGATTACAGGCCTTTGAAGTCATTAATATTTTCAAGATAAACTGGGAAAAGAAGATGGTGGAAAAGCGTTTAAAGAAAAAGTTGTAATCCGCAATAACATTGAGCAGACTCTATAGTCTGCTCAATTCTATAGGTAGCTCACGATGGATTGGATTTTTAGCTTCATCATTCTAGTCACAGCCTTATTTCTGATTGGGTTTGCCTTCATAGCTGTTATCAAACCTGCATCTGCAAAGCACTTCTTGCGACAGTTTGCCTCATCCGCCCAAGCTCATTACAGCGAACAATTGATTCGAATCGTCTTTGGCTTGTGCCTAATTCTTTATGCTTCACAGATGCAGTTTATGCATTTTCACCTGGCGCTGGGCTGGCTTATCGTTATAACCAGTTTAGGGTTATTGGGTGTTCCCTGGAGATGGCATAAAAGGTTTGCTGATAAAGTTATTCCTTGGGTAATTCGGTTACTTCCTGTTTATGCGATTGGGTGTTTAGTGTTAGGAGGAGTTTTGGTTTATGGGATTTTAGGCTAAAGAAGTTTGTAGCCACAATCACTCCTTTGAGGTCACCATTATTTATTAATAACTGACTCAACTATAAACAAACCAATAGGCCAAAGTACTAATAAGCCATATGTAATTAAATTAGCATTTCTAACTTTAAGCAGTACCGTCTTACTAGAGTGTGATTTAGCGTATATTTTGGTGACTGAGTATTCTGACCACCATGAAACCAAAAAGAATGGAATGAGCAGTACTGTTCCAGCGATAGGTATCATCCAATTGAGGTCTGACTCATATGGTATAAGCCAAGGAGCTTGCCACGTAACTGAAATAACCTTTCCTAATACTGAGTCAAGCCCATATGCTTTTCCTCCACCTGTAATCATCTGTATAAATACTAATATTATCCAGGTTAGAGGTATCCCGATAATGGTTGAGTATAAATTTGATAAGATAGAAATCTTTAAGCCTTCTCTAATTTTCAAGGCTAAAGACTTAGAGAGATAATAACCTTCAATTAGTATTATGGGTAATAAAGAAATTGCAAAAACAGGAGCCGCCAGAAAAATCATAGGGATTCCTGCATTAGCATAAGCAATACTAGGGAAAGCAGAAAAAATTAATATGGTTAGAAACTTTTGGTCGTTAGTCAAAATGTTTTCTCTTCTATATTTATACTAGTTTAAATCACTAGTACTCCACTTTAGCATCAACACAGCCTGGGATGTGTTTCAGGCTAAAGACTAATGCATCGACTGGTTGTACGCACCAGTCTTCACTCATGATGAAGTCTCCAGCGATTTGTTTTTGTTGATACTGGAAGTTGATAACTACGGGACAAGCGCCGTCGCGGTTTTGGCTGATTTTTTCTTCCAGCTCAAGCATGGTGTCTGGGCCGATGATGGAGTCGGAGATGGTGATAATGATTTTTTTGCAGTATTGTTCTCGCGCCTGTTCGAATGACATGACGCTGTTGGCGCTGACACTGGTGCCACCAGAATAATCATCATGGCGCGCTTCACCATCAACCACAATGACGTTATCGCGACTCAGTAGATGGCGGTAAGTTTCGAATGTTTCGGCATAGACTGTAACGTCGCATCGTCCCGACTTATCATCCAATGTAAGAATCGCCATTTTATCGCCGCGCTTGGTATTCATGACGCGCATGCCAACAATCAAGCCCACCACTCTTGCCGAGTTGCCTCGACCCGTCGGTTGCAGATCGCGCAAACGAGTAATGCTCATTTGTTTGATTTCTGGAATGTAACGGTCGATTGGATGGCCCGTCAGGTACAATCCCAATGTTTCTTTTTCGCCTTGCAGAACCTGCTCGTCGGTCCACGGCTTAACACGAATGTATTGATGCTGTTCGGTGGCGGTGGTCGCGACCACACTACCGAATAAATCATCCTGCCCCGCGGCCTGGCTTTTATTGAACTGTTCGGCGGCTTTTACCGCTTCATCCAGCGAAGCCATCAGCGTTGCACGATTCGGTCCTATGAGATCCATAGCACCCGCACGAATTAGAGCTTCTAAGGTACGACGATTGACTTTCTTTAAATCCACACGACTACAGAAGTCGAACAAATCTTTGTAAGGACCATTGGCCTCACGTTCATTGACAATACTTTCAATAGCTCCCTCACCCACACCTTTAATGGCGCCGATACCATAGACAATGCGCCCTTCTTCATCGACCGAAAATCGATACTGCCCTTTATTAACATCAGGCGGAGTAATGGTTAAGTTATTATTTGCCGCGTCTTCAACATAGGTCACGACCTTATCGGTGTTATCCATATCGGAAGACATAACCGCGGCCATAAAGGCTGCCGGATGATGGGTTTTTAGCCACGCCGTTTGATAGGCAACCAGCGCATAGGCAGCTGAGTGCGATTTGTTGAAACCGTAACCAGCGAACTTTTCCACCAGGTCGAAAATCTTCATGGCGAGATCGCCATCGACGCCATTCTCAATAGCGCCGTCTTTAAAGATACTACGCTGCTTCTCCATCTCTTCGGGCTTTTTCTTACCCATGGCTCGACGCAAAATATCCGCGCCGCCCAGCGTATAGCCAGCCAACACCTGTGCGATCTGCATCACCTGCTCCTGATAGAGAATGATGCCGTAGGTGGGCTCGAGAATTTCTTTTAAGGATTCATGTTGATAGTTTGCATCAGGATAAGAAACAATCTCGCGGCCGTGCTTACGATTAATAAAGTTATCAACCATGCCGGACTGCAATGGCCCGGGACGGAACAGCGCTACCAATGCGATGATGTCTTCAAAGCGGTTCGGCCTTAAGCGTTTGATCAAATCTTTCATACCGCGCGATTCGAGCTGGAATACGGCAGTGGTATCGGCACGTTGCAACAAGTCGAAAACTTCTTGGTCTTCTGTGTCGATGGTGGTGATATCAATTGGTTCTTCGCCTTTCTTAGCGATGATGCCATTGGCGGTTTCAATTGCCCAATCGATAATGGTCAGAGTTCGTAGACCCAAGAAGTCAAACTTGACCAGACCGGCACTCTCTACATCGTCTTTATCAAATTGAGTAACAATGTTGTGGCCAGTTTCGTCACAATACAGCGGCGCGAACTCTTCCAGATCATTCGGTGCGATAACCACACCACCGGCGTGCTTACCCGCGTTTCGAGTGACACCCTCAAGCTTACGCGCCAAGTCCCACAACTCACGAACGTCTTCGTCTTCTTCGTATAAGCGAGGAAGTTCAGGCTCCTGCTCAAAGGCTTTTTCCAGCGTCATGCCCACTTCAAAGGGGATCAGTTTGGCCAGCTTGTCCACGAAACCATACGGATGACTGAACACACGGCCGACATCACGAATGACCGCTTTAGCAGCCATGGTTCCGAAAGTAATAATCTGCGATACACTGTTACGGCCGTAGCGTTCGGCC
>JAPHRL010000180.1 GCA_026195755.1 Kangiella sp.
ACGTGATTCAGCATCATCACCAAACTGACGAGACTCAGCCAAATCTCCATAAGACCGAGTTAACAGACACTCTTCAGGAAGCTGGTAATAGGAGCCATTAATAGTCAGGTAGGCTGTGCTGCTTGATGGTTTCTGCTGCGTCAATATAAGCGGATGAACGCCTTTATATTCAGCTTTTTGAGGGGGGGTTGTGGCTGTATACACAGGCATACATCCAGACAAAAGTGTTATGAATCCTGCTAAGCCCCCCACTAACAATTTCTTATTCATGGTCTTCCCTTAATGTCACAAGCAATTATATATTCAGACAAGCTTTGTATCGTTAATGATCGATTTATTGAGTAGTAGATACGTTAATAATGTGCCGAAGACTCCAGCGAAAAAAGAGTACATCAAATCAAGCCAGTCAAACGTACCACCCCTGAACCCAAGCCCCTGAAGCATTTCATAAAAAATAGCACAGCCCATACCAACTGGCAATAATTTTGAAAGTGTTAGCTGGTTCACCCAGAAACCTACTAAAAGTGAGGCACAGGCACTTGACCATAGTATGTCGGGAAGATGGTTGGCTATCCACCCTTCCCGATACAATAGAGGAAAATGATTGCTCAACTCAAATAGCCAAGCAGAGAAGCTCGGAAACTGCCCAGCCAACCATGCCAAGCCAACCACGTCTTCGCCGGATTGAGCATAAATAATGATACCTATTGCGAGTTGCACCCCAATAAATAATAGCCAAAGAGAGTAACGAATGTGCATATTCATGGATTTATTAATTTTTTTCATTGTATCTATTATGCTGTTACAAGGCAGGCAATTTTTAATCAAATAAAGATGTATTTTTGATGCATCTTTATTTTATAATGTCTTCATACTTTTAATAAACTTGTACCGAGAAAACCATGCAAATCTTAGACTCCAAAAAAGAAAATGCAATCTGGCCATTGTTTAGACTTGGATTCAGAGTCTTCTTTTTAGGCGGTGCTTTAGTCGCAACACTGTCTATGCTTCTCTGGATCATGCAATTAAATGGGCACAACCTGTTACCAGGTATACAAAACTCCATCTGGTGGCATGCCCATGAAATGCTGTTCGGTTTTACACTGGCTATCATTGCGGGGTTCGTTCTCACAGCTATGCAAAACTGGACTGGCATTCCTGGGGTTCGCGGCTGGCCGCTAGCGATAGCATCATGTTTATGGTTTCTGCCAAGAGTGCTACTACCCTTTTTGGGAGAAAAAAACTGGCTGGTTATGACTTTAGATATTAGCTGGTTGCCCTTGGTCGCTATCTTTCTGGCACGCCCGGTCATACAGGTGAAACAATGGCGTAATCTGTTCTTTGTTCCTTTAATGTTACTGTTTACTATTCTAAATGCGCTTAGCTATTACGCAGCCTACACTGACGACTGGTTATTAGCTGAACGTATTTTCATTACTGCAGTGCTGGCGATTACAGCTCTTATCACAGTTATGGGTGGTCGCGTTATACCATTCTTCACGTCCAGAGCTACCAATACTGAGAAACCAATGCCGATTCTGGCGTTAGAGTGGGTATGCTTAGGCTCTATCTGGCTGGCTACTTTTGCCTGGTTATTATTACCAAGAGACGGAAGCATGAATATGATTGTTGCGGCCCTGATGATTCTGGCGGCAGTTGCGAACATAGTGCGTATTTTACGCTGGAAGACCATTCCAGCGTTGAAAGTACCGCTGTTATGGATATTACATCTTGGATACTGGTTTATCCCTGTTGGCTTGCTAGTATTTGCCAGCGCCCTCTTAGAACAGACCACAACCTATTCTAATGCTTCACACCTCTTAACAGCCGGTGCACTAGGTTCTGTGGTTTTGGGAATGATTGCTCGAGTGTCATTGGGCCACTCAGGACGCCCGTTACAACCGAGCAAGTGGATGACCGTAGCCTTTGCCATCGTACTTTTAGCAGGTCTTATTCGAGGCTTGACCGCTTTAGTTGCACCAACCTATGTAGCAGATGGCTACCAAGTTAGTGGTATTTTGTGGATTCTCGCTTACGGCCTATTTGTCATCTTTTACTGGCCGGTACTGACCAAACCAAGAGTTGATGGGCGACCGGGTTAAAACTAAGCACGTATAAAAAAAGCTCTAGAATGTGGAAACTCTAGAGCTTTTTATATTGGTTCAAACTTTACTGCTTGATTGACAGCTTATCGCCCTCGACATCCAATGTTAGAGTCTTAGCCACATCCACTGTGCCCGCCAATATGGCTTGAGCTAATGGGTCTTCAACCTTATGTTGAATCGCTCGTTTTAACGGACGAGCACCGAACACCGGATCAAAACCTGACTCTGAAAGCAGTTCAAGTAGACCATCGGTAACCTCGACTTCAAAGCCCTGCTCGCGCAGCCTTTGCAGCAAACGTTCCATTTGAATCGCAGCAATTGACTTGATTTGCTCCTTG
This sequence comes from Kangiella sp., assembly GCA_026195755.1. GTDB lineage: Bacteria > Pseudomonadota > Gammaproteobacteria > Enterobacterales > Kangiellaceae > Kangiella. Next base: position 2,444 of record JAPHRL010000180.1, read on the forward strand.
GCCAATGGATGGAATACCACAATTTCATCGATACGGTTAATAAACTCTGGTCGGAAATGCTTGCCAATTACACCCATCAACATCGACTTCATGTCCTCATAGTCTTTGTCACCGCCTTCAGTGTTGGCACTATGAGCCTGAATCAGATCGGAGCCCATGTTAGAAGTCATGACAATCACTGTATTTTTAAAGTCT
>JAPHRL010000110.1 GCA_026195755.1 Kangiella sp.
TGAATCGCAACTGGAACTTCTTTTGCTTTACCACGACCAAAGCCAACTTTACCTTTACCATCACCAACGACAGTTAAAGCTGTGAAGCCGAAAATACGACCACCTTTAACCACCTTGGCGACTCGGTTTACGTTGACCAACTTCTCAACTAAACCTTCTTGGTTATTCATATCTTTTGCCATGCTTCACACCTTAGAATTGTAAGCCTTTCTCACGAGCCGCATCAGCCAAAGCTTGAACGCGACCATGATATTTAAAACCACTACGGTCGAAAGCAACCTGCTTTACACCCGCTTCCAAGGCACGCTCAGCTACTAAAGTACCGATATGCTTTGCAGCATCTACGTTACCTGTTGACTTAACGTCACCGCGAACTGTCTTCTCAACAGTCGAAGCGCTAGCGATCACATTACCGTTCTCACCGCTGATTACTTGTGCGTAAATGTGGCGAGGGGTTCTGTTAATAACTAGACGATTAACGCCTAGCTCATGCATTTTGGCGCGACTTTTAGCCGCACGACGCAAACGTTGAATTTTCTTCTTCATAACCCTGCCCTACTATTTCTTCTTGGCTTCTTTACGAACAATACGCTCGTCAGCATAGCGAACACCTTTACCTTTGTACGGCTCTGGTGGACGATAGGCACGAATGTTTGCCGCAACCTGACCCACTACTTGTTTGTCAGCACCTTTAACAAGTAATTCTGTTTGAGAAGGCGCTTCAATTGTAATGCCCTCTGGTGCTTCGAACTCTACTGGGTGAGAGAAACCTAGGCTTAAGTTCAATTTTTTACCTTGAACCTGCGCACGATAACCAACACCAACAAGCTGTAGTTTCTTTTCGAAACCATTAGTAACGCCTGTAATCATGTTGTTGATTAATGCACGATATGTACCAGCCATTGCCCAACTTTCTACGCCTGCTGAAGGTGCGAATGAAATCTCGCCATCTTCAACTTTTAACTCAACGTCAGAATGTAAAGCTTGTTCTAGCTGACCTTTTGAACCTTTTACACTGATCACGCCATCTTTGATGTTTACTTCAACACCTGAAGGGATAGATACAGCGCTTTTTGCTACACGTGACATCTTTATTCTCCCCTTACGCTACAGTGCAAAGAACTTCACCGCCGTGGCCATTTTTACGGGCCGCGCGGTCAGTCATAACACCCTTAGAAGTAGAAATGATCGCAACACCCAGGCCACCAATAACTTTAGGTAGCTCATCTACTTTCTTATAAATACGTAGACTTGGACGACTTACACGTTTCAATTCTTCGATAACCGGACGACCTTGGTAATATTTCAACTCAACAGTCATTGTCGGTTTTGGACCTTCTTCTACACTAAAGCCAGCGATGAAACCTTCATCTACTAGAACTTGAGCGATAGCTTTCTTTAATTTTGATGCAGGGATAGAGACATTCTTCTTCGCAGCGGTCTGGCCGTTACGAATACGAGTCAACATATCTGCAATAGGATCTTGCATACTCATAGTGATTCTCCGAAGCTTACCAGCTAGCCTTAACCAAACCAGGAACGTCACCTTTCATAGCATGCTCACGAAGCTTATTACGACATAAGCCGAATTTACGCAGGTAAGCATGTGGACGTCCAGTTACACGACAACGATTACGTTGACGCACGGGATTTGCATTACGTGGTAGCTTTTGAAGCTTCACCTGAGCCTCCCAAACTTCTTCTTCTGAAGAATTAGGATTTTTGATGATTGCTTTAAGCTCAGCGCGTTTTGCAGCGTACTTTTCAACAGTCTTTGCACGCTTCAATTCACGCTCAATCATTGATGTTTTAGCCATAGCGTGCCCCTTATGATTTCAATGGGAAGTTAAACGCATCTAATAGTGCGCGCCCTTCGTCATTGGTAGTTGCCGTGGTTGTGATAGTAATATCCATACCGCGGATTTTATCTACTTTATCGTAGTCGATTTCAGGGAAAATGATTTGTTCCTTGATACCAACTGAGTAGTTACCGCGACCGTCAAACGATTTAGGATTTAAACCACGGAAGTCACGAATACGTGGAATCGCGATAGAAACAAATCTTTCGAGAAACTCCCACATACGTTCGCCACGCAGAGTCACTTTACAGCCAATTGGATAATCGTCACGAATCTTAAAGCCTGCAATTGATTTGCGTGCTTTAGTGATGATCGGTTTTTGGCCTGAGATAGCTGTCATATCGTTGACTGCGTGCTCAAGAATTTTCTTGTCCGCAATAGCTTCACCCAGACCCATGTTTAATGTGATCTTGGTAATGCGTGGGACTTGCATAACTGATTGGTACTCGAACTTCTCAAGAAGTTCAGGTACAACAGTTTCTTTGTAAAAGTTGTGCAGTTTCGCCATCATTAATTACCTGAATATTAACAAATTAAATTGCTTCGCCAGTTTTCTTAAAGAAGCGTGATTTTTTACCATCTTCTACTTTAAAGCCCACTCGATCTGCTTTGCCAGTAGATGGGTTATAAATCGCTAAGTTAGACATATCTAACGATGCTTCTTTATCGACAATTCCACCTTCATTGATAGAACCATCCGGATTTTGACTTGGCTTGGTGTGTTTCTTCACCAAATTGATGCCATCAACAATCACACGACCATTGGATAAAACACGCTTAACATTACCGCGCTTACCTTTATCTTTGCCTGCGATTACGATGACTTCGTCGCCACTTTTAATCTTTTGCATGATTCTCGTCTCTCTACAGTACTTCCGGTGCCAAAGACACGATCTTCATAAACTTGTCACCACGTAATTCACGTGTAACAGGTCCAAAGATACGAGTACCAATCGGCTGTAAGTTGTTGTTCAAAATGACAGCAGCATTACCATCAAAACGGATCAAAGAACCGTCTGGACGACGTACGCCTTTACGAGTACGTACTACAACTGCGTTTAGAACGTCACCTTTTTTCACCTTGCCGCGTGGGATCGCTTCTTTTACGCTCACTTTGATTACGTCACCAATGTTGGCGTAACGGCGATGCGAACCACCCAGCACTTTAATACACATTACTCGACGAGCGCCTGAGTTATCAGCTACGTCTAGCATTGATTGCATCTGGATCATGGTTTTCTCCGCTTAAACCCGCGCTAAAATGGCGCGAGAGTATACCATTAAATTACTTAAATTCCTAACCCCGAGAAAAAACTTATTGCTCGGGGCAGGCTTTATCCAAAATTACTTAGCGCGTTCAACTATCTCTACCAACTTAAAAGATTTGGATTTTGAGATAGGACGACACTCAACGATTCGGACTACATCACCCGTTTTACACTCGTTTGTTTCATCATGTGCGTGGATCTTAGTCGAACGCTTGATGAACTTACCGTACAGCGGGTGTTTTACCTGGCGCTCAATCAAGACAGTGATAGATTTATCCATCTTGTCGCTGATCACTTTGCCCTGTAATGTGCGTTGAATAGTATCAGTGCTCATTATGAAGCCGCCTTTTGGTTGATGATGGTTTTAACACGAGCAATATCACGACGTAATTCGCGCATCTTGTGCGTTTCAGTCATTTGGCCCGTAGCCTTTTCCATACGTAACTTGAATTGATCTTGTAGCAATTCGTGCAACGTTACGTTGAGCTCTTCAACGCTCTTTTCTTTCAATTCTGTCGCTTTCATTACATCACCGTCCGTTTAACAAAGGTAGTTTTGAAAGGAAGTTTTGCAGCAGCCAAAGCAAATGCTTCGCGTGCTAAATCCTCTGAAATACCTTCAACTTCATATAACATACGGCCTGGCTGAATTTGTGCAACCCAGTACTCAACGCTACCCTTACCTTTACCCATACGAACTTCAAGAGGCTTTTTAGTAATTGGCTTGTCAGGAAATACACGAATGTAAACCTTACCGGCACGTTTCATATGACGGGTCATTGCACGACGAGCTGCCTCAATTTGGCGAGCTGTCATACGACCACGACCTGTCGCTTTCAAACCGAACTCACCGAAGCTCACATCATGAGCTACTGTGCCACGGTTACGCAGCTTGTGCTGCTTGCGATATTTAGTTCTTTTTGGCAATAACATACTTGCTCACCCCTATTTCTTAGCTTTAGGAGCAGGTTTTCTACGGCGGGGTTTCTTATCTTCTTTAGGCTCAACTTTTTCTTGGCCTGGAAGAACTTCACCTTTGAAAATCCATACTTTAATGCCGATGATTCCGTAAGTCGTCAAAGCTTCTGAGGTTGCGTAATCAATGTCTGCACGCAATGTATGCAACGGTACACGACCCTCACGATACCACTCAGTACGAGCGATTTCAGCTCCACCTAGACGACCACTTACTTCGATTTTGATACCTTCAGCACCAAGACGCATTGCATTTTGTACCGCGCGCTTCATGGCACGACGGAACATAACACGGCGCTCAAGCTGTTGAGCAACGTTGTCACCTACGAGCTGGGCATCCAACTCAGGCTTACGAACTTGCTCTACAGATACTTGGGCTGAAACACCTGCCATATCAGCAATCTTGCCACGCAATTTCTCAATATCTTCACCTTTTTTACCGATGACGATACCTGGGCGCGCAGTGTGAATAGTCACACGAATTGCTTTTGCAGGACGCTCAATGTCAACACGCGAAATAGAGGCATTCTTCAATTCTTTGAACAACCACTTACGGATGTTGATATCACTTTCAAGGTAATCCGCAAAATCGCCGCGCTCAGCATACCAAGTAGCAGTATGCTTCTTTACGATACCTAAGCGGATACCAGTAGGATGTACTTTTTGACCCATTACCTTCTCCTAGTTATCCGATACTTTAACGGTTACGTGGCTAGAGCGTTTCAAAACACGGTCGCCACGACCTTTAGCGCGCGGACGCATACGCTTGGCAGTTGGGCCTTCATCAACGAACACAGTCGAAACTTTCAACTCGTCGATGTCTGCTCCTTCATTGTGCTCAGCGTTAGCAATCGCAGACTCAAGAACTTTCTTAATTAATCGAGCTGCCTTTTTTGGGCTAAACTCAAGAACGTTCAACGCTTTCTCTACTGGCAAGCCACGAATCTGGTCGGCGACGAGACGCATTTTCTGTGCCGAGATGCTAGCATTGCGCAATTTAGCTGCTACTTCCATCTTTCACTCCTCGCCTTACTTCTTCTTCTTGGCTTTCTTGTCAACATCATGGCCATGGTAAGTACGAGTCAATACAAACTCGCCTAACTTATGACCTACCATGTCTTCGTTAACGAAAACAGGTACGTGTTGACGACCATTGTGAACGGCAATCGTCAAGCCAACCATTTCTGGAAAAACAGTTGAACGACGAGACCACGTTTTAATCGGTTTCTTGTTACCAGAGGCCGCAGCTTCTTCGACCTTCTTCAATAAATGAAGGTCGATGAATGGGCCTTTCTTTAACGAACGTGCCACAGTGCTATCCTCTATCGTTTATTGCGGCGACGGACAATCAACTTGTCAGTGCGCTTATTGCTTCGGGTTTTCTTACCTTTGGTTGGAACACCCCATGGAGAAACAGGATGACGACCACCAGAAGTACGACCTTCACCACCACCATGTGGGTGGTCTACCGGGTTCATCGCGACGCCTCGAACTGTCGGGCGAACACCACGCCAGCGCTTAGCACCAGCTTTACCCAGACTGCGTAACATATGCTCAGAGTTGCCGACCTCACCAATAGTGGCACGACATTCTGCAAGCACTTTACGCATTTCGCCCGAACGCAAACGTAGAGTTACGTATGCACTATCACGTGCAACGATTTGTGCGTAAGCACCTGCGCTACGAGCCATTTGCGCACCTTTACCAGGTTTAAGTTCGATGTTGTGAACAACAGAACCGACCGGAATGTTACGCATAGGCAATGTGTTACCAGTTTTAATTGGTGCTGCATCGCCAGAAATAATTGGATCACCGGCTTTCAAGCCTTTAGGAGCGATAATGTAACGACGCTCACCATCTGAGTAACAAACCAACGCAATGTGTGCGCTACGGTTTGGATCATACTCAAGACGTTCAACTTTCGCTGGGATACCATCTTTATTACGTTTGAAGTCGATAACACGGTAGTGTTGCTTATGACCACCACCAACGTGACGCACTGTAATGCGACCATTGTTGTTACGACCACCATTTTTTGATTTCTTCTCTAGCAAACCTGCTTCAGGCTTACCCTTGTGCAAGTCTGGATTGACCACTTTTATGACAAAGCGGCGTCCAGGAGAAGTTGGTTTAGCTTTTACAATTGCCATTTACTTGTCTCCTTCTTACTCGCCGCCTGCAAAGTCAAGATCTTGACCAGGCTTCAATGATACGTAAGCTTTTTTCCAGTTTGGACGACGGCCTTCAACAAGACCAAAACGCTTACGTTTACCTTTCATGTTCAAAGTGCGAACAGATTCCACTTCAACCTCAAACAAGGTTTCAACGGCTTTCTTAATTTCACGCTTATTAGCATCTTTGGCCACTTTAAATACAAACTGACCATCGCGCTCAGCCAAAATTGTCGCTTTCTCTGAAACGTGAGGGGCCAGAAGAACTTTTAAGATACGCTCTTGGTTCATCCTAACATCTCCTCTACTTTCTTAATCGCAGGAACCGTCATGATCACCTTGTCAAAACCAATTAGGCTGACTGGGTCAAGTGCGTTCACGTCGCGCACGTCAACTTTATACAAGTTGCGTGAAGCCAGGAACAAATTCTCATCAACAGAATCTGTTACGATTAACGCTTCTTTAACGTCCAATTCTTTCAGCTTAGCCGCTAACTCTTTCGTTTTTGGCGCTGCTACTGAGAAGTCTTCAACAACAATTAAACGTTCTTGACGAACTAACTCAGAAAGAATGCTCTGGATCGCTCCGCGATACATTTTGCGGTTAACTTTTTGCGTATAGTCTTGTGGTTGCGCAGCGAAAGTTACACCACCTTTACGCCATAATGGGCTACGGATAGTACCAGCACGGGCACGACCTGTACCTTTTTGACGCCATGGTTTCTTACCACCACCGCTAACAGCGCTACGGTTCTTCTGTGCACGAGTACCGGCACGAGCAGCCGCTAAATAAGCAACGACCACCTGGTGAACTAATGATTCGTTAAACTCACGACCAAAAGCCACTTCAGAAACCTTGATTGCGCCGCCAGATGTTAAACTAAGTTCCATAGTCAACTCCTCTTGGCCTAGGCTTTCTCAGCAGGACGTACAATAACGTCACCACCGGTAGCGCCTGGGACGGCACCTTTGATTAACAACAAATTGCGCTCAGCATCAACACGTACAACTTCGAGAGTTTGTACCGTTACACGCTCAGCACCCATGTGACCTGACATCTTTTTGCCTTTAAATACGCGACCAGGAGTTTGGTTTTGACCAATCGAGCCTGGAGCACGGTGAGACAAAGAGTTACCGTGGGTAGAATCTTGACCACGGAAGTTCCAGCGTTTAATTACGCCAGCGTAACCTTTACCTTTAGAGGTGCCTGTTACGTCAACTTTTTGACCCGCTTCAAAGATATCAACTTTTACTACGCCACCAACTTCAAAGCCGTCCAAAGAATTCACACGGAATTCCCATAAACTACGACCTGCTTCAACGCCAGCTTTCTTATAATGTCCAGCTTCCGCCTTACTAATGCGGTTTGCCTTACGGCTTCCTGTAGTAATCTGGACCGCTTCATAACCGTCAACGTCAGTTGTTTTCAACTGCGCGATACGGTTTGGATCGGCTTCTACTACGGTAACCGGGATCGACACGCCGTCTTCAGTGAAGACACGAGTCATTCCTCGTTTTATACCTACTATTCCGATAGCCATGTTTTATAAACCTCAACCGAAATGGTTATCTACCTTGCTTCTAGTGTTGCCTTAAGAAAGGCTAATTTGAACATCAACACCAGCAGCCAAATCCAACTTCATCAGAGCATCAACTGTTTTTTCTGTTGGCTCGATGATGTCCACCAAACGCTTATGCGTACGAATTTCATACTGGTCACGCGCATCTTTATTTACGTGCGGAGAAACCAGGATGGTGAAACGCTCTTTACGAGTTGGTAAAGGGATTGGACCTTTTACCTGAGCACCTGTACGTTTAGCGGTATTTACGATCTCTGAAGTCGATTGGTCAATCAACTTGTGATCAAACGCTTTCAATCTGATTCGAATACGTTGCTTTGCCATTGCAAAGAACTCCACTTTAAAAATTAAAGAACATAAAAAACCGCTCCACCCTGCTACAACGAGGGGTGCGGTTACCAAACTTTATCAGACTCCAATCGAGCCTGTTGTTAGCAAAATCAATAACTTACTTTATAAAAAGTCTGAGATTGCTTCGCAAGAACAACCCTAATAGTGGCCGTTACGCCTACTAAGGGACGCGCATTATATTGCAAAAGTTTTGTCAAAACAAGCCTTTTGGCAAATAAGTCGCAAAACTACTGAATAAAAAAGCGAGCCCAAAGGCTCGCTTTTAACAGCTGCTATCAATTATTCGATAATTTTAGCAACAACACCAGCGCCTACTGTACGACCGCCTTCACGGATCGCAAAGCGCAAACCTTCGTCCATCGCAATCGGTGCGATCAACTCTACGTTCATTTTGATGTTATCACCTGGCATTACCATCTCTACGCCTTCTGGCAATTCTACTGCACCCGTTACGTCTGTTGTACGGAAATAGAACTGTGGACGATAGCCTTTGAAGAATGGAGTATGACGACCACCTTCTTCTTTTGATAGTACGTAAACTTCGGCTTCGAAACGTGTGTGTGGGTTGATGCTGCCTACGTGTGCCAATACCTGACCACGTTCAACTTCATCACGCTTAGTACCACGTAGTAATACACCAACGTTGTCCCCTGCTTCACCTTGGTCAAGCAATTTACGGAACATCTCAACACCGGTTACCGTTGTTTTAGTCGTATCTTTGATACCAACGATTTCGATTTCTTCACCAACCTTGACCACACCGCTCTCAACACGGCCGGTTACTACCGTACCACGACCTGAGATTGAGAATACGTCTTCGATTGGTAACAAGAATGGCTTGTCAATCGCACGCTCTGGCTCTGGAATGTAAGTGTCTAGAGCTTCACCTAAAGCTACGATGGCTTCTTGACCTAGTGCACCTTCGTCGCCTTCCAACGCTTTCAACGCTGAACCACGGATGATTGGCGTGTCGTCACCTGGGAATTCGTATTGGTCTAGCAATTCACGAACTTCCATCTCAACAAGCTCTAACAACTCTTCGTCGTCTACCATGTCGCATTTGTTCAAGAATACGATGATTTTCGGTACACCTACCTGACGTGATAACAAAATATGCTCACGTGTCTGTGGCATCGGGCCGTCAGCTGCTGATACTACTAGAATCGCACCGTCCATCTGCGCAGCACCTGTGATCATGTTTTTAACATAGTCAGCGTGCCCTGGGCAGTCTACGTGCGCGTAGTGACGAGCTGGAGTTTCGTATTCAACGTGTGATGTTGAAATCGTGATACCACGCTCTTTTTCTTCTGGAGCGTTATCGATATCTGCGAAAGCTCGTGCGGCACCGCCGTATACTTTTGCCAATACTGTACAGATTGCTGCAGTCAAAGTCGTTTTACCGTGATCTACGTGGCCAATGGTGCCTACGTTGACGTGCGGTTTGTTACGTTCAAATTTTTCTTTAGCCATTATATAGCCTCCCGGAATATCCGCGTTTTAAGTTCCAATGTTAAAACGGGTGTCTACCGGGTCGTACGAAACTCGCACCTGCACCCTGCACCCTATTGTTTGCCTCGATATTACTATCCAGACAAAGCTGGTGCCGATAAGCAGATTTGAACTGCTGACCTCTCCCTTACCAAGGGAGTGCTCTACCTGCTGAGCTATATCGGCAAATTGTTTGATACAGTTATTGGAGCGGGTAGCGGGGATCGAACCCGCATCATCAGCTTGGAAGGCTGAGGTTCTACCATTGAACTATACCCGCGCTATATCCACACTGTGATAAAGCATACGAACAATCGTTCGCTACCAGTCAGCCCTGACTCAGTTGTCACTGATAAGAATTGCTGACCGGGTGAAAAATGGTGGAGGGGGCTGGATTCGAACCAGCGAAGCTTTCGCGTCAGATTTACAGTCTGATCCCTTTGGCCGCTCGGGAACCCCTCCAGGACTTGAGCAAACATGTCTGCTCAAAAGAGCGCGCATGATGCCAATTTGTTGCAGTAATTGCAAGCAGTAATCTTTGCTCTGCCTGCTTAATACTAAGGGTTGCAATGCAACCCTTAAGAATAATGGTGCCGGCTGCCGGAATCGAACTGGCGACCTACTGATTACAAGTCAGTTGCTCTACCTACTGAGCTAAGCCGGCTTAATCATCATGCCTGGGGCATGTCATTAAGTGGCGGGAATTTTAGCTACCTCATTTTGGTTTGGCAATGCTTTTTTATGATTTTTTTTAAATTGGCTATGAATTAGCTTTATCTGCCGTTTTTTTAGTCAGATTATTCAATAACCAATAAAAAAGCCCCTGTAAAACCAGATCTTTTTGGTATTTGAGGTGTTTCTTTGAATTTAGCTTGAGCAAGCCGATTAACTGCTCTGCATCGCCACCTGTCACCATCACGGTCTGCAATTGAAACCGAGTACATAGCTTATCAATCGAGTACTCCAAGTAGCCTACACTGGCATCCAGTGTTCCTAGCTCAATAGCCTGCTGCGTATTGCTGGCTAACCAGTCACTATCCGATTGGTCATCTCGGTTGTGCTGCGCGCTCCAGGCAATGCGTCCGGTATCACCAAGAAGGCTCGACTGCATCAGCTTGTGGCCAGGGATAATATGGCCGCCCAAGTGCTGCCCGCTGCTATCGACCACATCTAAGGTGATAGCTGTCCCAGCATCGATAACAGCAAATGCCGGTGTTGTTAACTCCGTTCCAGCGATCATAGCCAACCACCGGTCAACACCTAAAGCCTCTGTGACTTTATAACTATTAACTAATCTGCCCCCCTGCTGGCTTTGATACTCCCGTGAGGACTGGGGCAAAATGGGAAGTATCTCAAATACCTGCTCACAATAGTCTTGTAGCAGCCTCCAAACGTCCTCGTTCGCGACACAGCTTATAGCAATGGATTCAACCTTTTCGCTAAACTCTTGAGTCACAGTTTCTTTAATGGCCTTAAGCTGAGCCAACCAGTGAGCTTCTGCAAAGTCTCGATTACTCCATTGCCCTGAAGCTTTCCAATTAATACCTGACGCCTCATTTGTGAGCACCCACTTACTACGAGAATTACCCACATCAATTAGTAGAATCATTCTTGGCAAACTCCTTGGTTAATCCCTGAAACGCAAGCTAACTTCACCGGCATAGATAGGAACCATACCCTTCCCTGTTTGCAACAACAGTGCTCCGGTATCATCAACTCCAGCACCTATTCCTTTCAACTCCTGATGTTGCTGCAAAATACTCACCTTCTGACCAAAACACTCATCAACCTCTTGCCATAACTTCTGAAAGGCCGCAAAGCCCTTTTGTTCAAAAAGCTCTAGCGCTTGATTTAATTCAATAATCGTCTTCGCTAATACCTGCTGACGACTGACATCAGGAGCTAGATCATTAACATTCATCCACTCTTGCTCGATAGATTGAGCCAGCGTGCTCCCCATCTGCATATTTAAACCAACGCCGATAACCACCTGCAAAGCACCTGCCACATCACCAGACAACTCTATCAAAATACCGCCCAATTTTTTTCCTTGATAGCGAATATCGTTTGGCCACTTGAGCTGCACCCCTTCAATGCCCAAACTTTGCAGTGCTTTAATGATCGCAAGACCTACTACCAGACTCAAACCGCCTAACTGTTGTACTGGCATCTGGGTTTGCCAACCCACAGACCAATAAAGGTTACTGGCTAGCGGCGAAACCCATTGTCGGCCACGACGGCCTCGACCTGCTGATTGATGTTCAGCAGCAAGTACCTTTTTATGACAAAAGCCATCACCTTTTAATTGCTCATTGGTTGAGTCGGTTAATAACAGAACATCACACTGCCAATCAGACATGCCCTCGTTTGCCATCGCCTGCTGTAAACTTTCTGCTTCCAGCAACTCAAGCGGTCTGAGCAGTCGATAGCCCTTGCGCGTAACCGACTCGAACTCAAGTCCTAAGGATTCTAACTGCTGCATTAACTTCCACACATAAGCACGACTCACCGACAGCCCATCCGCCAATTTCTGGCCAGAATGAAAGTCACCATGCTTCAATAAAGATATCAATTGTCTTAACTGTTGATCGCGATGTTCTGTCATGATGAAAATATCTGCTGTTCGCCAATAATCCATACTTCGGGTTCCAACTTAATGCCAAATAGCTCCAGGACCTTATCTCGCACCTGCTTTGCAACCTGCAAAATATCCTGTCCGCTTGCATGCCCATAATTGACCAGAACCAAAGCCTGCTTTTCATGCACACCAGCTTCACCCTCGCGATACCCCTTTAATCCAGCCTTTTCGATCAACCAGCCTGCGGCGATTTTATAGTGTCCAGAGCCAACCGGGTAAGCGACCAATTCTGGAAAAGCATCCAGCAATGTCTGATATTGCTCTTCGGTTACGACGGGATTTTTGAAGAAAGAACCGGCATTACCAAGCTGAGCAGGATCGGGCAATTTACTTTGCCGGATAGCTATCACGGCATTGCTGACCTGTTTTGCGGTGACCACAGGCTCATCGTTGAATAATTGCTTTAAGGGACCATACTCAATATTTGGTTGAAGCTTCTTACTTAACCGCAAGGTCACCTGCGTGATAACAAAGCGTCCTCTCAATTCTTTCTTAAAAATACTGTCGCGGTAACCAAATTGGCAATCTTCACCCGCAAACTCTTTAAGCTTCCCTGTCGCTAATTCAATCGCTCGCAAACTGACAAACAGGTCTTGTAGCTCAACCCCATAAGCTCCAATATTCTGAATCGGGGCTGCACCCACATTGCCGGGAATCAAGGACAAATTCTCGAGACCTGAGTAGCCTTGATCTAAGCTATCCAATACCAGCTGGTGCCAATTAACTCCTGCGCCAGCCGTCACCAAGACATCATTGTCACTTTTTTGCTCACAGTACTCTATTCCCTTAATGTTAGCCTGTAAAAAGGTCAGCGGACTATGCCCTAATAATAAGAGATTGCTACCGCCACCAAGAATAAACAGCGAATCCAGCGCAGGCTTTTCTGCTTTGAGCCAGTTTTGAATAGACTGCTCATCATTAAAGCTAATTAGCTCATCACAAGTAGCCTCAACGCCAAAGGTATTAAAAGGCTTCAATGAAGCAGGAACGGAGTTAACCAAGGAATATTGCCTGTTCTGATTATAATTTAAGTTGTCTGCATTGTACCAAAAGCTGTTTGAAATACTATTCTCATGAATTTGCTTCAGTCACAGTTAGTTACAGTTTTTTGCAAGCGCCCCCTTCACTCAGATTGCACTCGGCTTTGAATTAAGGTATTCCTGTATCCACTAATTGAATGGGGACTAGTATGAATATCACTAAGACTACTCTGGCGATAGCCACTTTGATTGCATCCACCGCCATGAGCACAGGCTTTGCAAAGGGTGGAACAGCTAAGTCGACCTGGTTGCATTGTGGCAGCCTGATTGACACTCAAGCAGGCGAGGTATTAGGCGAACACTTTATCCAGATCACTGGTAATAAAGTTTCAGAAGTGACCACCGACAAACCTGCAACCAATTCATTTATTGACCTGAGCAATAAAA
>JAPHRL010000097.1 GCA_026195755.1 Kangiella sp.
ATTATCCATATCATAAAAACCATGCCCTTCATGTGGCTTTACTATAGACTCAAATGTCTTTCCGGCTTTCTTAAAAGCCTTTGATAAAGACTCATAGTGTTCGATTGGGGTGCGCCTATCTGCTTCACCATGAATAATTAGAACGTCTGCCTTAATTTTATCAACGAAATTAACAGGCGAGCGTTGATAACTGAAATTTTCATCGTTGTAACCCCAAGCCTCATCTAAGAACTTACGGCCAGACTCTCGCTCGTAAATATCAGAGTATTTAAAAGCTTTAATATCATAAGCACCAACATATCCAATAGCACATTGATACAAATCAGGTTCTTTTATAACGCCCATCAACGATGCATAGGCACCATAACTACCACCGTAGATACAGATTCTATCTTTGTCAAAAAAGCCTTTCTCAATAGCCCATAATGTGCCATCCGTTAGATCATCCTGCATTTCCATGCCCATTTTGCGATAGTTATCGTAAATAAAGTCACGACCACGACCACCTGATCCTCGGTAGTTTATTTGCAATACGGCATAACCTCTGCTTGCAAAAAACTGTGACTCAGGATGATAACGCCATGTATCCTTTGGACCATAGGGACCACCGTGCACCAGTACAACGGCAGGAAGATTTTTATCTTTGTTTGGTGGCAAAGTCAAATACCCTCTAATCTCTAAACCATCTCTTGCGGTGAAGCTTACAGGGTTTCGATAACTGAGCGTTTTTTCATCAATCCAGGGTAGCGCCTTCATTTCAAAGCTAAGTTTATTCTCTTTGGCATCGAAGAGGTAAAATGTGCCTGCGTCTCTGTCACTATACGTTCGTACAACTGCAAATCTGTTATCGGCTGTTGGAGAGCCAACTGACACAACTTTATCTGGGAAAGACTGCTCAAGCATTGCTTGGATTTTATAAGCTCTACTATCTTTATTGAAAAACTCAACAACCGGATAATCTGGCTCTCTTTCGATGCCAACCAATTCTGGCTCTTCATACTTAAAATCATAAATATAATCATCTATCTCACTATCACCAGACAGTTCAAATACCGAGGTTAGCTCTTTAGTTTTTAGATCAAATGAATATATGCCTCTTGGACGACCATCTGTGTTTGACAAAACGTACATTTTTTTATCTTGGTTATAAATTTGAACTGGACTAAGCATCCCATCTTTTCTATTAAATGTCTCAAATAGGTTCCAATCACCTTCAGAGTTTTTAAGGTAGAGTTTAATCAGGTCGGTGTCATCTTCGTCAACACCTAGACTCACAAGAGCGGTATCATTTGAACCAAGTAGGAGCCTCCCTCCTTTGACTGGACCTGTCTCTAATTTTTTGAAACGGCTACTATAAATATCAAACTCGTAAATTCCTGGGAAACCACGCTCATACATTTGCACTAAAATTTTATCTTTTTGCTCTGGCAATAGATCAGCAACGTTAAACCCTTTCGGCAGTGAGCTACTGGTTGCGCCAGCTTTTGCTCTAGGAGGCCAGATTTGATAGTTTTTTGAACCATCAACATTACCCGCGAAATAGACACCTGTACTTGCTGGTAAGTCTAAAGCGCCATATTTAATACTCTGAGAAACCAATAAACGTTCATTATTGAGCCAATAAAATGCCCCTGCCTCATATGCTTGCGGGAAAGAAAATTTTTGAACAACTTCTTTAGTGCTGCGTTTTAAAATATAAACTTCCTTCTTACCTTCACCCTCAGCCCTAACTGCTAAATATTGTCCATCTGGCGATAACTTCAGACTATCCGCCTGAGGAAATTTAAAAAAATCTTCAACGCTAATCTCAGCCCCGACCGATAAAGGTAAAACTAAAACAAGAACTAGTAATAATCTGAATAACATTGCTGGATTCCTTTATTCTTAAATAACTCTATTATTTTATCAGTTACATCAGTATCTAATATTGTTAATTTGTAAACCAAGAAAAAAAGGTCCCGACTAAGCGGGACCTTTTAAAACACCCTAACTTTAGAATGTATAACTTGCGTTTAAGTAGACCTCACGGCCAATTCCAGCACCACCGTAAACAAAATTGTTATACCATGGGAAACTGTTAGGTCCAATCGTACGGTCACGTGGAGCACCTTGATCGAACAAGTTTCTCACAGTTAATGTAGTTCGGAAATCCGAAGACCAGTTGTAAGAAGTTGTCAGATTGTACAAGAAGTAAGGTGGAACACGATCACTTAAAGTACCATCTGCAACCAATGGGTCATAAGGGTCATAAACGGTAGTAGAGCCTCTTCTAATCATGGTCAAAGCCATACTCAGGTCATCTTTCTGCCATGCCAAAGTAGCATTAACATTTGAACGAGGTTCCCAACCACCTAAGATAGGATCATCCCTTAACTCTTGACCATCAAACTTATGGCTTAATAAGTGGGAATAATCAACTCTCAATCCGAACATACCCACTTCAGTATCAATGTTATAATTTACTCGAGCATCGATACTTTCCACTGACTCTGAAGAGATATTACGGGGCGTAACATTAAATGCATCAATAACATCAATATCATTAACGTCGTCATAAACACGTGTAATCAGATTAGAGATCTGATCACAAGATAAAGTGCCTACGCTATCAGCCACACCACCAGGAACATCTTGGCCAGTACGACAACTAAACTCACGTCTTAATAACTGGTCAGAAGACAAAGAAGCAACCTTGTCTTCAAGAGTGATTTCCTGCCAATCAAGCTGGAAGCTTAACTGATCAGTAATATCATAAACAAAGCCAACCCAGCGGTTATCACCAGTTTCATCTTTTAATGGTTCGTTACCTACTTCACCTGGACCTAAACGTCGTGCAAATATCTGCGTACCGACACAGTCTGTAGCTGGATCAAAGTTCGCAGGTTCGCCTAGAGACTGCCAACAGCTGTAGTAATCCGTAACAGTAGTATAGAAACCTGTACGGCTGTATACCTGTACCAAATCAGGAGCACGGAATGATTCAGAGTAGCCACCACGGAACAAGAAGCTATCCGATGGACGCCACTCAAACTTCACGGAAGGAGTAATACGAGTACCAATTGATGATGACTCTTTATCATACTTATCTGCGCGCGCTGCGATATTGATATCCAGAGTTTCACTTACTGGGAAGTTAGCCTCAACACCAACTGCACTGCGGGTTCGGTCGCCCTGGCCATCATAACCTGTAAGACCTAACCAGCCTGAACCACTTGTGTAAGGGAATGGTGGTGTCTGTGTAATTAAATCGTCTGGGATAAACTTTAGTTCTTGTTTCTCATACTCAAGAATAGCCGCATAAGATACAGGCCCTGCTGGCATTTCAAAAAGATCGCCGTTGAGAACAAACTGTGCGCCTGTCGAAGAAGTTTCATTACCGTAAGTTTGAGTTCCTAACGCGCTGTTTACTAAATCGCGATTTGAGTCATCGACAACAGCGAATAAGTTATCAAATAAACCAAATGAACCGTTACCCAAGAAAACAGGAATGTTACCACCGACATAAGTAAAGAAGTCGCCAAAGAACACATCAATAGCATCTTGAGATCTAAACCTTACACGGCTCGAGTCAAGGCTATATTCACTGCGATAACCTGAAAGTTCCCACTCGCTGTCACCCCAGTAACCGCGTGCACCTAGTGAGTAGTTAAATGACTCATCTTCATAAAAGGAATCTAGCGATCGTTGTAAATCACTTTCATAGAAACTACGAAGCACTGTATAGTATTCTGCACCGTTATAAATGCGTTCTTGGATAAATATACTATAACGATCAACTGTAGATTC
>JAPHRL010000318.1 GCA_026195755.1 Kangiella sp.
GAGCATGGCGTATTCACCACTGACCTGATAGGCAAAAGTAGGTACTTTAAACTCGTCTTTAACACGACGTACAATATCCAGATAGGGCATACCGGGCTTGACCATGACCATATCTGCACCTTCTTCAATATCCAGTGCTACCTCGTGCAGGGCCTCATCAGAATTGGCCGGATCCATCTGATAGGTTTTCTTGTCTGCTTTACCCAAAGCACCAGCAGAGCCAACCGCATCGCGGAAGGGTCCATAGAAACTGGACGCATATTTAGCCGCGTACGATAAAATCATGGTATTCACAAACTCGGAGGCTTCTAAAGCTTCCCGAATGGCACCAATTCGCCCATCCATCATATCCGAAGGGGCAACCACATCCGCACCAGCCACCGCATGACTCAATGCCTGTTTAACCAACACCTCTTTGGTGATGTCATTCAGGATATAACCATTGTCATCAATGATCCCATCCTGCCCATGAGACGTATAAGGATCGAGCGCCACGTCAGTAATCACTCCCAGTTGCGGGAATTTTGCTTTAATCGCTTTCACTGTGGTCTGCACCAGACCATCCGGATTAAAAGCCTCTTCTGCCTCGAGTGACTTTTTAGAAGCATCAATGACCGGAAATAGGGCAATCGCTGGAATGCCCAGATCTACGATCTCCTGGCATTCCTCTAATAACAAATCCAGGGTTTTGCGCTCAATGCCAAGCATCGAAGCTACCGATTCTTTTTTATTCTCGCCTTCGAGTACAAACACCGGATAGATTAAATCTTTGGCAGAGATGCTATTTTCACGCACTAAATCACGACTGAAAGCATTCGCTCTAGAACGACGTAAACGACGACTTGGGAAAAACCCGCTATTCATATCTTTTACCTATCCTCAACCTTATTGGTTCAACCAATCTTTCGGTTTTAAGTAATATTCTGTTAACTCAGCTTCGCGACTGCCAGCTTCTGGCTGCCAGTTATAGCGCCAGCGAACTTCGCTCGGCAATGACATCAGAATCGACTCGGTGCGGCCACCGGTTTGCAGACCAAACAAGGTACCGCGATCCCAGACCAGATTAAACTCCACATAACGACCGCGACGATACAGCTGAAAGTCTCGCTCTGCTTCAGTGTAAGGTTTGTCTTTGGTTTTTACCAAAATCGGTCGGTAAGCTTTGATGTAGTGATCACCTACTGAGCGCATAAAGGCAAAGCATTGCTCGAAATCCCAGCCCTTTTGCTCACTATTCAGATCATCAAAAAACAGACCACCAATTCCACGGTGTTCGTCGCGATGTTTTAGATAAAAATAATCATCGCACCATTTTTTGTATTTATCATAAACTTCATTACCAAAGGGATCGCAAGCCTGTTTGGCTACTTGATGCCAGAACATGCAATCCTCTTTATTGGCATAATAGGGCGTTAAGTCAAAACCTCCGCCAAACCACCAAATAGGCTCTTCACCTGCTTTTTCTGCGATGAAAAACCGCACATTCATGTGCGAGGTTGGAGCATATGGATTTTTCGGATGGATAACTAGCGAAACGCCCATCGCTTTAAAACTACGCCCCGCTAATTCGGGTCGATGTGCGGTCGCCGAGGCGGGCATATTGGTGCCTTCCACATAGGAGTAGTTGACGCCGCCTTTTTCAATCACGCCACCATTTTCCATCACACGTGTCAGACCGCCACCACCTTGAGTTCGTTGCCATTCGTCAACGATAAAGTCCTTTTCACCATCTTCTTCAGCTAGCTGCAGGCAAATGTCTCTTTGTAACTCCAGTAAATAGTGTTTAACGTCTTCGATATTGATATTTTGCATGTAGGACTCTTATGCTCTTAGAACTTCTCGGGTCTGTGCGTCAATGATGGAGGAGGGTCGGGTATGACCACCGGTTGGGCCAACAACAATCACATCCACCTCACTGCCCATTTGGCAGCGTACCTGCTCAGCTTTTGTCATTTCAGGTTGCCCTGCACGATTGGCGCTGGTCGAGACCAGAGCACTGTTGGCCGCATCACAGAGTGCTTTGACATAAGGGTTGGTACTTAACCGTACCGCAATTTTTTCATGAGTACCACGAAGCAGCGGGGAAACCTCAGTATGAACTGGCAGCAACCAGGTAACGGGGCGCTTATGCTGCTCATTGAAACAGCTGATTAACGCTTTACCATCGTCACTCAGGTAAGGCTTTATCTGCTCAACGTTAGAAGCAACCAGAATCAACCCTTTTTGCCAGGGCCGACGCTTAATCTTGAGAATTCTTTGAATCGCCTGTTCGGCTTTCGGATGACAACCAAGACCATAAACGGCCTCAGTTGGGTAAGCGATTACGCCGCCCTGCTGAATACGCTGAGCGGCATAATGCATTTTGAAGGGATTGATGTAGGCCAATGTTTGTCCTAATCATCGATCATCAAAAATGACCAATTAACCTTTCAGTTTTTCTTGTAGAGCTGCGTCTTTTGCAACCACCGCTTCCATGTTGGCTACTCGGTCATCAGCTACAGCTTGAGCCACTTTATCGTCAATCAATGCCATGATTTGAGCCGCAAGATAGGCTGCGTTTTTAGCACCGGCAGAACCAATCGCAACGGTGGCAACCGGAACACCACCAGGCATCATAACGGTTGATAACAATGCATCATGACCTTGCAGTGGGCCGGCGTCGATAGGCACACCAATGACTGGTTTAACAGTCAAACCGGCAACGGCA
>JAPHRL010000204.1 GCA_026195755.1 Kangiella sp.
GATGCAAAAGGAGTGGTGGTTGGTCAGGACAGTCAACTATGGTATATAAGTACTACTGATATGAAAAAAATAGACGATCTCAAAAACCTAGGGATTCGAAGTATTAGCAGGCTTGCACTTGACCCTAACAAACAAAAACTTGCAATAGTCCACGAGTAAATGCTCAAGGAGCAGTTTTAATGGAAAAAAAAGCTAAGCCGTTACCATTTTTGGTAAAGAACCTTATTGCGTTGGCGATAATTGTTCTACTTGGGTTGGTTTTTCTTATCTTGGCTGGTCGCTGGTTAGAGAGCACAGAACATCAATATGCAGAAGAGCGCTTCAACGACATCTCAACACGTTATTTACTCAAAGTTACAAGCGATGTAGATCGTTTTATCAATGATGTTGAACAGCTAGCGACTTTTGTTTCCCTTTCAGAGAACGTAACTCGATTTGAGTTTGACCACTTTGCCATGAGTAACTTGGTAAAACATGATGGCGTTCAGGCATTTGAGTATGTGCAAATAGTGAAGCATGAAGAGCTTGACGCATTTCTTCGGACTGCCCGCCAGGCATACCCCGATTATTCACTCACTGAAAAAGACTCTGATGGTAATTTAATACCACTTAAGCTTAATCGAGACATTTATTACCCTATTCTTTTTGCGTATCCCTATGAAGAGAATAAAGACGTCATTGGCTATGACCCTTACCGATCTGAGCCACGGCAAGAAGCGCTGAAGAGAGCAATCAGCACCCATTCAACCACAGTAAGTACCCGCATAGAGTTGCACCAACACCCGGGCAAGTCTGCAACGCTAGTTTTTTCCCCTACTTTTCAGTACTTGAAAGAAGCGAAAGATGTTAACACCATTGGTTTTGCGGAGGGCGTTTTTGTACTTGAGGATCTGATTCAGCAAAGTTCTGATGAGTTGGCACGATTTGGTTTAACCTTGATCATTAAGGATATAACTGATGGAGAAGACGTTCTTTTACTTGAGCATCACTCAAGAGGGGGCAAAAAAATAGATAGCGAGCATTTTTTCACTCTAGATAAAACATTAAGTTTAGGTGGTCGTGATTGGAAAATGTCAATCTCAGGGAATATAGAGGAATTCTATTTACCTTTATCTAATGCTCGCTACTCCCTTATTCTGGTCGTAATGTTGCTGGCTATTTTTCTTTTCTACTTTATGTACTTGGTATTCATCCTCTACCATAACAATAAAGTCTTACTGGAAAGCAAAGGACTGTTACGTAAAAATATTCATGAATTGGAATCTAGCCGAAACCAGCTAGTTTATCAGGCGAATCATGACTTTTTGACAGATTTTGAAAATAGATTTGCTTTAGACAAATTTTTAAATGAACTGATTGGGAACAAAGTTGAGCAAAAACATATTGCATGTTTGTTGGATATAGATAAATTTAATCTTGTTAATGACTCGTTCGGGCATGAAGCAGGTAATTTTGTTTTAAAACAGTTCGCAAAAATTATTGGAAATCATATTGGTACTAATGATAAAGCTTATCGATTAAGTGCAGATGAGTTTTTAGTCATATTTGATAGTTTACAGCTTGAGTCTGCGTATCAAGTCGTCAATAAAATTATTAGTGTTGTGCAGGATACGGTCTTTGACTGGAGTCAGATGAGTATCAACATTCATGCTAGCGCCGGAATGGCGACAATAAGCTCCGACACGCAAGGTGCTAGTGAGGTTCTATCTGAACTTGCTTCAGCTCGCACAATTGCTAAAGAAAAGGGTGGCAATCGGATTCATGTGTTCGACAAAAGTGATCCAGAAAGTGTTCACTTTCATAATCAGGTTTTGTGGGTTAACCGAATTAATAAGGCCTTGGATGAAGACCGTTTTGCACTACGGGTACAAGCAATTGCAAATTTAAGTGGCAAAGGTGATTTAAAAGAAGTGCTCGTGGTTATGCTTGACGAAGAGGGTGGTATGATACCTCCGATAGAGTTTATTCCAGCCGCTGAGCGATTTAACTTAATGCCTAAAGTCGATCACTGGGTAGTTAATAGAGTTCTGGAATACCTTGAGGCTAATGAGCAGTCGACAGAGTTTATGTGGTGTATTAATTTGTCAGGGGTTTCTCTCAATAGCGAAGAATTTAGGGATGCTTTAGTTGAGCAAATTACTGATAATCAAAAACTAGCCAGTTATATTGTTTTTGAAATTACAGAGACAGCCGCGATTAATAATTATGAGTTGGTTAAAGACTTTATCGATAGCCTCAATCATTTTGGTTGTAAGTTTGCTTTGGATGATTTTGGTAGTGGCATGTCTTCTTACGGTTATCTTAGGAATATCCCCGTAGACTTTATTAAAGTTGATGGCTCTTTCATTAAGCAAATCCTTGAAAATGATTATGATCAAACGATTGTTAAAAGTATTTGTGAAATTAGTGTTCAATTAGGAATTAAAACCATTGCTGAATTTGTTGAGAATGAGCAGTTGTTAAACAAAATTATAGAAATGGGTTTTGATTATGGTCAGGGTTATCATATTGATAAGCCGAAGCTTATTTAATGCCTAAGATTCTAATTTTAGACTAGTTAGACAAAATAAAAGCCGCTATGTGCGGCTTTTACTTTGTCTATTAATATTACTTTATTCGTTAAACAGTAGGTCCTGCTGAAATGAGCGCTTTGGCTTTGTCATTATCAGCAAATCGGTCAAAGTTTTTAATAAACATTGACGCTAGTTTCTTAGCTTTTGCTTCCCACTCGGTAACGGACTCATAAGTGTTTTGAGGATTTAGAATCTTGGTATCGACGCCTTTCAGCTCTGTGGGAATAGCCAGGTTGAAGTATTGCAACTGTTCAAAGGAGCTTTCTTCAATAGAACCATCCATAATCGCGTCAATTATACCGCGGGTGTCTTTAATTGAAATACGCTTACCGGTACCGTTCCAGCCAGTATTGACTAAATAGACTTCAGCGCCGGCATCTTGAATACGTTTTTCTAGAACTTCTGCATATTGAGTTGGATGTAGGGATAAGAATGCTTCACCAAAGCAGGAGGAGAAGGTTGGCGTTGGTTCAGTAATACCGCGTTCAGTTCCAGCCAGCTTAGCGGTAAAACCCGATAAGAAGTAATACTGTGTTTGATCTGGAGTTAGTTTGGCGACTGGAGGCAAGACACCGAAGGCATCAGCAGTTAAGAAGACAACTTTCTGAGCGTGGCCTGCCATTGAAACTGGTTTAACAATATTGTCGATATGATAAATGGGGTAAGAAACACGAGTGTTTTCAGTTTTACTGCCATCGTCAAAATCAATTTTGCCGCTTTTGTCAACGACTACATTCTCGAGTAAAGCGTCTCGACGAATGGCGCGGTAAATGTCAGGCTCGTTCTCTTCAGTCAGATTGATGGTTTTTGCGTAACAGCCGCCCTCAAAGTTAAAGACACCATTATCATCCCAGCCATGCTCGTCATCACCAATTAAAGCACGCTTGGGGTCAGTTGAGAGGGTTGTTTTGCCGGTACCTGACAGACCGAAGAAGATGGCTACGTCGCCTTTTTGACCAACATTTGCAGAACAGTGCATGGAAGCAATGCCTTTTAATGGAAGTAGGTAGTTCATCATAGAGAACATACCTTTTTTCATCTCACCGCCATACCAGGTCCCGCCGATCAATTGAATCTTTTCAGTCAGATTGAACGCCACAAAGTTTTCTGAGTTAAGACCATGCTCTTGCCACTTAGTGTTGGTTGCTTTAGAACCATTCATGACCACAAAGTCAGGTTCAAAGCCTTCCAGTTCTTCCTCAGTAGGACGAATAAACATGTTTTTAACGAAGTGAGCTTGCCAAGCAACCTGAGTAATAAAGCGTACTTTTAAGCGAGTTTCCTCATCGGCTCCGCAGAAAGTATCCACAACAAACAGACGACTTTCTGATAGTTGATGGGTTACCACCTGCTTTAAGTCAGACCAGACTTCAGCAGAAATAGGTTTATTATCATTCACGCCATTTTTTGACCACCACACTGTGTCACGAGTGGTGTCATCCATAACAATGTATTTATCCTTTGGTGAACGACCTGTGAAAATACCAGTGTCGACAGCAACCGCACCCGTATCAGTGACTACACCTTTTTCATAACCTTCAGCGCCTGGCTTGGTTTCTTCTTCAAATAGTAATTCGTAAGACGGGTTATAAACGATTTCTGAAACTGAGTGGATGCCATATTGGCTTAAATCAAGATTGCGAGACATTAGGTACTCCTCTTGGACAAAGGCTCTCAAACCCTTGCAGTACAACTGTTAAGCTAAGCGGTTGTGAATGCTTAAAAATTGCGCGCTATTATCGCAGAAATTAAAAAGGCTTGCGAGAGGTAAAAGCTATCAATTGTCAATTTTTTTGCCAGTGATAGCCCGACCTAATCATTAGCTTAGATCCTTGCGCTCGCCCGATTTAATGCTGGTTCTAAATCTGGGGCAGATAAAGTTAGCCGGATGTTCAGGAGTTACGTTTCAGTGACAGGTTGGCAATATCAACAAGTGCCTTTTTATATTGGCTTTCAGGCAATGACTCCAATGCGTTTATGGCCTTGGCAACGGCTCTTTCTGCCGCCTGATAGGTGTAGTCGATGGCTCCAGTGTCCTGGATCACTTTTAAAATAGCATCCATATTCGTCAAGCCGCCTTGCTCGATTGCTTTACGAATCATTTGTGCGTCACTGTCCGAAGCATGTTGCATAGCGTAAATCAGCGGTAGGGTAGGCTTGCCTTCGGCAAGGTCGTCGCCAACATTCTTACCGAGCTCCTCTGTATCAGCTGCGTAATCTAAGGCGTCATCGATCAGCTGGAAGGCATTTCCGAGCTGAAGTCCGTATTCTCTCAAACCTTTTTCAATGTCTTTATTTGCGCCAGCAAGAATGGCGCCCAGTTGTGTCGCAGCAGCAAATAGAATTGCTGTTTTACGTTCAATAACCTGGTAATAAGAAGCTTCGTCCACTTCAGGATCATTGACGTTCATCAGTTGTAGAACTTCACCAGCGGCCACGTCGTTAGTGGTTTGTGATAAAACCTCCATCACTCGCATTTCGCCAACTTCGACCATCATCTGGAAAGAACGGCTATATAAATAGTCCCCGACCAGTACAGAGGCCTGATTTCCAAACATGGCGTTGGCAGTTTGGCGGCCACGACGTAAGTCTGACTCATCAACCACGTCATCGTGAAGCAAGGTGGCGGTATGGATAAGCTCAATCACAGCAGCGAGATTTGGGTGGAATTTACCTTGATAATCTAATGACTTAGCGGCCAAGAGAAGGAGCATAGGACGCAGTCGTTTGCCTCCCGCCGCAACAATATAATGACCCACCTGATTCACGAGAACCACGTCGGACTGCAGTCTGTCTAAAATGATTTGGTTGGTAGCATCGAAGTCATCAGCCACCAGAGCACGGATTTCGTCTAGAGTCATCATATTTATCAATAAAGCGTTTGTATTCTGTAGGAAAATCAATAAAA
>JAPHRL010000272.1 GCA_026195755.1 Kangiella sp.
CAAAGAAGTTCGAAGAAAAGATATTTACACTCCTATCTTGATGCTTACTTCCAAATCTGAAGAAATGGATAAAGTAATTGGACTGGAAGTGGGCGCAGATGATTATCTGGCGAAACCTTTCAACCCGCGTGAACTACTGGCTCGCATTCGTGCGGTACTTCGTCGTCAGGCCAAACATATTCCGGGTGCTCCGAGTAATTCGGAAACGGTGGTCAGCTTCGGTCGCTTTACTTTAAATCTAGCAACCCGCGAAATGACTGATGATGGTAATCCTATTTCATTAACCAGTGGCGAATTTGCGG
This sequence comes from Kangiella sp., assembly GCA_026195755.1. Taxonomy (GTDB): domain Bacteria; phylum Pseudomonadota; class Gammaproteobacteria; order Enterobacterales; family Kangiellaceae; genus Kangiella. Next base: position 303 of record JAPHRL010000272.1, read on the forward strand.
TACTCAAATCTCTGGTGGAACATGCTCGCCAGCCCTTGTCGCGCGATAAGTTGATGAATCTGGCTCGCGGTCGTGATTACTCAGCGTTGGAGCGCAGTATTGATGTGCAGGTGTCGCGTTTGCGTCGTTTGATTGAAGCCGATCCCGCTCATCCACGTTATATTCAAACAGTCTGGGGCGTGGGTTATGTGTTCGTTCCCGATGGTGGTGAGGCCTGATTATCAGGTCTTACTTTGTTTTCCTTAATAGCCTCATTCAATAGCTTTCATGCGTATTCTGCCTAAATCAGCCTTTGGTCGTATTGCCGTATTGGTTGGTTGCCTGTTGCTGATTAATCAGTGGGTTTCCTATCTGTCTATCTCCTGGTATGTGGCTCAGCCTTCAATGAAGCAGCTGGTGCAGCTACTATCTGCCGATGTGAAAACTTCACTGGAACTGCAGGCTTTAGAGTTTGATGGGAAAATTGATGGATCGGTGCGCCAGCAAATTATGGACAACCAGCGTATCCAGTTTATTTCCACGCGCATGGGTGAACCGAAACAGCTTAGAGAGGCGCGCCCATACAGTGTGTTAACCGAGCAACTGGCCAAGAGCCTTGGGGTGAGTGAGTCGCAAACCGAAATGCGGGTCGAAGAGTCGGATAATATTTATTATTGGATTAAGTCACCGCAACACACCAATGTTTGGCTCAGAATTGCGATGGATCCATTTGAAGGTTTTTATATTCATCCCCCCGTGGTCTATATCTCAGTGATTTTATTGCTGAGCTTGTTGGGTGGCTGGATTTTCACCAAACAGATCAGTCGGCCCTTGCGCCGCCTAGAGTTTGCCGCGAGAGAAATTGGTCGTGGCGATAATCCAGGGCAGCTAAAAGAGGAAGGCCTTGAAGAGATGGTTACGGTGACTCGAGCCTTTAACCAAATGGCGCGTAATGTGCAACAGCTTGAGCAGGATCGTAATTTATTGCTGGCGGGTGTTTCCCATGATTTACGGACGCCATTAACGCGTATTCGCCTAGCAACAGAGTTCATGGCTGAAGCGGATGATGAGTTACGTGAAGGTATTGTGCGCGATACCGAGGACATGGATCAGATTATTGATCAGTTCATTTCCTTCGTGCGAGACGGTCGCGATGAACGTGAGCAGCTGGGTGATTTAAATGCCTTGGTTGAAGAGTGCATCAAATCAGTTCGTTTGCAAACGCAGGACATCAGTTTTGAGCTAGGGAAGTTGCCTAAGCTTTATTTCAAGCCATTAGCCATGAAACGATTAATCACTAACTTGATTATGAATGGGCTGAAGTACGCGGGGCCACCGCTAAAGGTGACGACCAGAATGGAAAGCAACATGATTCAGCTGTCTGTGTTGGATGAAGGCCCCGGTATCAAAGATGCTGACATGGAGCATTTATTCCAGCCGTTCTCTCGAGGAGACTCAGCACGTAGTGGTGGTGGCTCAGGTCTGGGTTTAGCGATAGTTCGGCGTATTGCTGAAATGCATGGCGGCACGGTCACTTTGCATAACCGTGCCGAGAAGGGGTTGGAAGCGCGCCTAGAAATTCCGATTCATTGATGCGTTACTGATGCGCTAGTTAATTGCTCCAGTCCCTTGGTTGGTGGTGATTAGCTCAGCCAGTTGTTGTTGAGTGAAAACTTCCTTTTTACTGCAAAAGTCACAGACTAGCTCTATTTGACCATTATGCTCTTCTGCTAATTGAATCAATTCCTGTGGTTCGATAGTCAGAAGCGCTCGTTCGTTGCGCTCACGCGAGCAGCTACATTGAAATTTGATGGATTTCTCGTCATACAACGTCACTTTATCCTGGTGATATAGACGAAATAGCAGATCGTGGTGTGATATAGTCAAAGCCTCTTCATCGGTTATGGTTTCAGCTAAGGTGGTAACGTGTTCGAAAGCGGTTTTATTGTCTTGTCCCTGATTATCGCTATCTGGCATAGCTTGTAGAAAGATACCGGTGATCCGTTCTTTCCCAACATACAGCTTGAGATAGGTCGGCAATTGCTCAGAGCTGGTAAAGTAGTCTTCAAGGCATTCTGAGAAGCTGTCTTTTTCCAACGAAACAATACCCTGATACCGGTGCCCCTGCTCAGGCTCTATCGTAATGGCCAAGGTGCCACCTTCTGTCCATCCCTTGAAGTTATAATGGGTGACATCAGGATCCAGGGGATGCATGACACCTCGAATGTGACCATTGTTATTACATTCGGTCACTAGCAATTTGACTTGGGAAGGGCTTTGCAACTGCAGCGATACCTTGCCTTCGATTTTGATAATGTCGGCCATTAAAGCAGTGGCAGCCAAGGCTTCACCCAGTAGGTGACGCAGAGTATGTGAATATTGGTGCTGGTCGCAAATAGTATGAAAACTATGTTCTAAACTGATGATTTCGCCACGAACGGGAAGATCTGCAAAGGTAAATCGTTGAATTAGGTCTGACATTGGTTCTCTCTAATCATTCTCTTGAATTAATGGGGCTGTTTAAGTATTTCAGCGCAGAATTGTTAGTCTTGATCTTGCTGTCGCAAAAAGCGGTGGATTTGGCGGCGTTGTTTTTTATCTGGCTTGTGGTCAGAATGCGGCATGGATTTACGTTGCACGGCAAGCTCTTCGCGCTTTTGAATGCTTTGTTCGGTCTCGGTGTAAAGACGTTGAGCCTCTTTGGCTGGCCCCCGCTGTTCTGATAATCCTTCCACGATAACTGTTTTCTCGGCAAAACCCTGCCGGATTTTTATAGACATTCCTAATTGAACCTGACGACTAGCCTTGCCACGAACACCGTCACAGTGAACCTTTCCGCCTTCGATGGCTGCTTTTGCGAGTGCCCGAGTCTTAAAAAATCGAGCTGCCCACAGCCATTTGTCTAATCTGATATAAATGTCAACTGCCATCTTGAACCTTACTGTTCTTTACAGTATCTTGCTTGCTTTCTCAGCCCTTGCGTGGGAGTATTTCGATTATAGGCGATCTTCAGGAAGGATGCCGAACAATTACGAGGGAACAATGCGACTTTTCGTGACAACTGTAACTCATGAATCCTATAACTCATAAAATAAGCCAATTTGTGCAACAACGGGGTAGATTGATTGCGCAGGTTTTAGCGGTCTTACTGACTGTGCTGACCTTATACATAATTGCAAAGCTAGTATGGTTGTGGATTGGTTATTTTCAACCGCCACCGCAAACAAAGGCTGTTGCTGAAATCAAACCCCAACAATCTAATCGATCAGCTGTTGATGTCAACAGGCTGGTGTCTTTGCATGTCTTTGGCGAGGCGGGAAAAGTCGAAGAAGAAGCGGTTCAGGCAGAAGAAACTCGTTTGAACCTGAAGCTGCTCGGCACCTATGTTTCCAATCAAGCCGAACTATCCAGCGCTATTATTCAGGCCAATGGTCGTGATGAAAAAGCTTATTTCATGAACGATAAACTGGAAGTAAGCGGTAACGTTGTTTTGCACAAAGTTGAAACCTTGCAAGTCATCTTAAAGAATAATGGTCGACTGGAAACCTTGACTCTTGAGGAGCAGTTAAATCAGCAAGTTTTATCCAATAGCGAAAAGACCATTAAATCCGATGAGGTTAGAGAACCAGAACGAACAATTGATAAGCGTCGTGATAGCCGATTGACCAGTGAGCTTGTAGAAATGAAGGATAAGCTGTTTACCGATCCTCAGTCACTTGGGGATTTAGCCAAGTTTGAGCCGGTGGTTGATGACAGTGGCGTGGTCTC
>JAPHRL010000202.1 GCA_026195755.1 Kangiella sp.
ATCGGTTGTACCAAATGCATTCAGGCATGCCCTGTCGACGCCATTTTAGGCGCACCGAAATTGATGCATACGGTCATTATTGACGAATGTACCGGCTGCGATTTATGCGTTGAGCCCTGCCCGGTTGATTGCATCGACATGCTCGAAATTCCGCAGACTGTTTCTACCTGGAAATGGCAACAGCCGGAACAAATGGAATTAAACCAAATCCCCATCAAGCAGGTTTTTAGTAAGGAGACCCATTAATGGAACGCTCCAACTATAAATCCGAAATCCCTATTTTCGAGTTTCCTGGTGGCATTCATCCCAAGGAACATAAGGTCGAATCGAATCAGACGCCGATTCGGGATATTCCATTACCGAAACAATTAGTCATCAACCTTAAGGGTCAGGCCGGCAATCGCTCGCTACCGGTTGTGAATGTTGGTGACACGGTATTAAAGGGCCAAGTCATAGCTGAGAGTGATGGTATTTTCAGCACCCATCAACACGCCCCTAGTTCTGGTACTGTTGTGGCGATTGAAAAACGCCCCATTGCGCACCCTTCCGGTCTTGATGATGTATGCGTGGTTATTGAAACTGATGGTAAGGATCAGTGGTGCGATTTAAGTCCCAAGCCCAATACTCATAATTTACAACGTGCGGAAATCCTGGCCCATATTTGCGAGAGCGGTATTGTCGGCTTAGGCGGAGCTTCATTCCCGACCCATATCAAACTGAAACGCGAATCAGGGATTCATACCCTGATTATCAACGCCGCCGAGTGTGAACCTTATATCACCTGCGATGATCGCTTGCTGCAAGAACATGCGCTAGAAGTTTTAAAAGGTGCACAAATCATCAGCCAGCTTTATCAAGACTTAACAATCATTATCGGAATTGAAGACAATAAACCTGATGCGATTGATGCTTTAGTATCCGCTCGAAAAGAACTAGGGCTGGATGGCGCTAAAATTGCCGTAATACCAACCAAGTATCCAAGTGGTGGCGAAAAGCAGCTCATCCAACTTATCACCGGAAAAGAAGTTCCGCATGGTGGCTTACCGGCTGATTTAGGTTTGGTTATGCACAATGTAGCAACCTGCTTCGCGATCTTTGAAGCCTTCGAGTACGGCAAGCCGTTGGTGTCACGTGTCGTAACGTTGACCGGTGAAGCCTGCCAGAAAGCCGGTAACTATCAGGTGCCATTTGGTACCCCGGTTGAACACCTGATGAAGATTAGTGAGGCTTCAAATCCAGGCGTATTAGTCATGGGTGGCCCCATGATGGGCTTTGAATTGCCGAACTCTAAGGTCGGCATCGTTAAAGCCACTAATTGCATCATCATGGCGGCGCCAAAAGAGTTGAAACATGACCACTTGGCCCTGCCCTGTATCCGTTGCGGTGCCTGTATGGATGCCTGCCCAGCGTCTCTGTTACCACAGCAGCTCTATTGGCACGCTAAGTCTGACGAGTTTGAAAAAGCCGAAGAGTATGATTTGTTTGATTGCATCGAGTGCGGTGCCTGCGCTTATGTTTGCCCCAGCGATATCCCGCTGGTGCAATACTATCGCTACGCCAAATCCACAATCCGCAATCAGAAAGTTGAAAAAACCAAAGCTGACAAGGCACGTCTTCGTCATGAAGCTCGCCAGGAACGATTGGAACGGGTGAAACGTGAAAAAGCTGAGAAACACCGCAAGGCAGCGGAAGCAAGACGCAAAGCGGCCGAAGCAGCAGGTGATGATGATACCAAAAAATCAGCAGTTGCCGCAGCACTGGCACGCGTAAAAGCTAAAAAGGCAGAGCAAGATGAAGATTCTGCAACTGGCTCTTCAAATGAAACTGAAAACCAAGAGACAGACAACAAAGGGAATGATGCATGAGTCTAATATCGTCACCATTTACTAAAAATCCCACCTCAGTCAGTGCGCTGATGTTGTGGGTTATTGGTGCCACATTGCCAGGCTTATTCGCGCTGGTCTATTTCTTCGGGTTCGGCGTCATTATTAATATCATTATTGCCAGCGTTACCGCTCTGGTTACCGAAGCTCTTATTCTAAAAACTCGCCGGCGCCCTGTGCTGCCGATCTTATTTGATGGCAGCGCTCTGGTAACCGCCTGGTTATTGGCACTGGCTATTCCGCCGCTACTACCCTGGTGGATGACGGTTATCGGTGTTTCATTCGCCATTGTATTTGCTAAACATGTCTATGGGGGCTTAGGTAATAACCTGTTCAATCCCGCCATGGTTGGCTACGTACTACTGCTGATCTCCTTCCCGCTGGAAATGACCTCATGGCTTCCCCCAGCTGAACTGGCGCAAAATCCTGTCAGTTTTATGGATGCACTCTCTTATATCTTTACCGGTACTGGTTTTGATAACCAGTCAATTGCTTCAACACGTATTGGAGTTGATGGCTTTACCATGGCAACGCCACTGGATCACGTCAAAACCGAGCTGTCCCAAGGGTATCGCCTGGCTGAAATTGAAACTCACGCAGTGATTAATGGCTTATCCGGTTCTGGCTGGCAATGGGTTAACTTAGGTTTCCTTGCGGGCGGTCTGGTACTGATGTTCCGTAAAGTCATCGGCTGGCAAATTCCGGCAGGCCTTTTATTAGGTATGGTCGCCATGTCGTTCGTATTATTTGCCAGCAACAGCGATCACTATCTGTCGCCAAGCTTTCATTTGTTTGCTGGCGCCACCATGCTTGGTGCTTTCTTCATCGCTACGGATCCTGTTACCGCCTCCACAACGCCGAAAGGTCGCTGGATATTTGGTTTAGGCATTGGCATCATCACCGTTCTTATCAGAACCTTTGGCGGCTACCCGGACGCTATCGCTTTTGCCGTTTTGCTCATGAACATGACAGTGCCGATGCTCGATTACTACACCAAGCCGAAAACATACGGTCATAAAGCAAAACGAGCCACAGGAGACTCCGATGCTGACTAAAATGATTGGAAAGAACGGAATAATTTTGGCCATTTTTGCAGCCGTTTGTGTGGGACTGATTGCTATAACCTATTACGTCACCCGCGACACTATTGCTGGCGAGATGGAAGCAGCACTAGCTCGCACTTTAAATCAGCTGGTCGAACAAAATGAATACAACAATGATGTTTACCATGACTGTACTTTAATCGAAGATGCCACTGCGCTAGGCTCCAATAAGCCTTTGAAAGCTTACCGCATGCGTCAAGATGGTGAGCCAGTGGCGGTTGTCATGGAGTCAATTGCTCCAAACGGATACAGCGGCAAAATTGCTATGGTAGTGGGTATTTATGCAGACGGCACTATAGCTGGCGTACGCGTTACTGATCATAAAGAAACGCCCGGATTGGGTGATAAAGTAGACGTCAAGAAAAGTGACTGGATATTAAAGTTTGCAGGAAGATCGCTGCGCAACCCCGAACCTGAAGAGTGGGCAGTGAGCAAGGACGGTGGCCAGTTTGACGCATTCACTGGCGCAACTATTACGCCAAGAGCGGTCATCCAGCAGGTCGCAACAACATTAGAATTCTTCGAAGATAATAAGCAGCAGCTTTTCGAAGGACCGCAAAACTGTGGAGGAACGAATGATTAATTCCGAACACAAAACGATTATCAAAAACGGACTTTGGGATAACAACCCGGCACTGGTTCAGTTACTGGGCTTGTGTCCCCTGCTAGCCGTCAGTAACACCTTCATTAACGGGTTGGCACTTGGTCTCGCCACAACCTGGGTTTTAGCAGGCTCAAACGGCTCAGTGTCATTAGTTCGTAACTATATTCCTAAAGACATTCGAATTCCGATTTTCGTCATGATGATTGCCAGCTTTGTAACCAATGTTGGTCTTATTATGAATGCTTATACCTATGACCTGTATTTAACGCTCGGCATTTTCATTCCGTTGATCGTCACTAACTGCGCCATCATTGGCCGCGCCGAAGCCTTCGCTTCGAAGAACAAATTCTTTCCATCGCTGCTGGATGGTGTCATGCAAGGCTTAGGATTTACTGCCGTGTTGTGCACGCTAGGAGCATTACGCGAGATGATCGGCCAAGGCACCCTCTTCTCAGGTGCTGAACAACTATTTGGCGAATGGGCCAGCGATTTAACCCTTTCTTTCTATCTGACAGATTCAACCTTCCTGTTCGCCATATTACCGCCAGGTGCTTTCGTTGGGCTGGGGATTCTGATCGCTATCAAAAACGGCATTGATCACAAACGCGCAGAACAAGCTAAAGCAACTAAAGCAGCACCCGTTCAAAGTGGAGAAGCTTTGAGTCATGAATAAAGCCAAGCGACAGGAAATATTCGAGCGACTGCGCGAGCATAATCCCAATCCGGAAACTGAACTGGAATACAGCTCCACTTTCGAATTGCTCATCGCTGTCATTTTATCAGCGCAAGCAACCGACGTTGGCGTTAACAAAGCAACCCGTAAACTCTACCCGGTAGCCAATACACCAGAAGCTATTTATGCCTTGGGCGAAGAAGGACTCAAGGAATACATCAAAACCATTGGCCTGTTTAACAGCAAAGCCAAAAACGTCATTTCATGCTGTAAGGACCTGATCGAAAAACATAATTCTATCGTTCCAGACAATCGCAAAGACCTCGAAGCATTGGCTGGGGTTGGTCGTAAAACCGCCAATGTGGTTCTCAACACCGCTTTCAGACAACCTGCCATGGCCGTAGATACACACATCTTCCGCGTATCTAACCGTACCAAAATCGCGCCCGGAAAAAACGTCCGACAGGTCGAAGAAAAGCTACTTAAGTTTGTCCCTGAAGAATTCCTGCTTGATGCTCACCATTGGCTAATCCTGCACGGCCGTTACACCTGTCTTGCCAGAAAACCCCGTTGCGGCAGCTGCATAATTGAAGATCTGTGTGAGTTTAAAGATAAAACCAGCGATTGATCGTGTTAAATCTGTACTGACAACACAGTCAGCTCACTGTGCGGACAACTTATTCATCTTCACGTACGGACAACTCATGAGTTGTCCCTACAAAACCACCCATCCCGTACCAATAATACCTAACGCTGTACGGACAACTCACGAGTTGTCCCAAGATCAGAAAATATAAACCGCCCTATAACTAATAGCTATTTGTTCTCACGTTATAAATTTGTTTTTATTGTTCCTAAGAGAGTTAAACTGCTAGGGACAGCATGAAACAAAGGAAAGCCAATCGACTACGCGACTACAACTATTCTCAACCAGGCTCGTACTTCGTAACAATATGCACAAAGGAGCAAAAATGCCTATTTGGTCGAGTTTCAGGCTCAGAAAGGCAGCTTAACGCACTCGGTCAAATAGTTATTAATACATGGCTTGAAGTTATTGAAAGTAGCTCCAACGCAACATCTGATTACTCCATAGTAATGCCCAATCATTTCCACGCCATTCTCAATATAGAAAATAATGAGCTAGAAAAGAATCTGCTTATATCTGATAAAGAATCAGAACAAAGACGTAAAACAATGTTGCTCTCAAAAGTCGTTGGTCGTTTCAAGATGCAATCTGCAAAAAGGGTAAATCAAGCTCGAAATCTATCGGGAGAAGCTCTATGGATGAGAAGCTACTGGGATCGGGTCATCAGAAATGAAGAAGAGCTAATGAAAATAAGGGAATATATTCAAAACAATCCTCTGAAATGGGAATTAGATAAACTTAATCCACGGAATAAGTGAGCTCAGTTAATAGACGTCCTGTTACTCATAAGTATTCTTACGGACAACTCTAACCCACTGTAGGGACAACTCA
>JAPHRL010000050.1 GCA_026195755.1 Kangiella sp.
GGGTTAAAGTTGGGGGATTTGAGAAAGAGAAAAATCACTGGATCCCGCTATCAAGTAGCGGGATGACAGAGTTGATTGGTAGGGGCAGCGCCTGTGTGCCTGCCCGAACGTAGGGACAACTCATGAGTTGTCCGTACAGAAGACGTAAGCGCCTTTGGGATGGGCGCACACACAGGTACCCAAAGGGCAGGATCTGCGCCCCTACCGAAGTATTGCTGAACTCGGCCTTACATGATTTACCCTGAGAGAAAGAGCAGGTCCTGAATCCAGTTCAGGACGACATGCCTTTTGAGAGATCATTACCTTTCAGGTTTGTCATTCCAAACTAGATTTGGAATCTGCTCTTTTTTGATGGGTTACGCTACGCTGGGTCTGCCCCCTTGGGTAAACCCATCCTATAAGGGGTTCTTGTTCTGGTGTTGTGCTCGCCCCAACGATTTATGACGACTATTGATTCAATGATTTCATATCAATGACGAAGCGGTATTTAACGTCGGATTTGATGACGCGTTCATAGGCGTCGTTGATGTTTTGGATGTCGATCATTTCGACGTCGGAGACGATGTTGTGTTCGGCGCAGAAGTCGAGCATTTCCTGGGTTTCTTTGATGCCGCCAATCAATGATCCGGCGATGCGTTTGCGTTTCATGATCAGGCCACCGCCGTGGATATCTGGTAGCGGTGCGATGGCGCCGACGATGACCATGGTTGAGTCGCGTTTGAGTAGTGCGACGTAGGGATTGACGTCATGCGGTACCGGTACTGTGTTGAGCAGGAAGTCGAAGCTGTTGGCCTGTTGTTTCATGGCGTCATTATCTTTGGAGATGAGGACTTCATCGGCACCGAGGCGTTTGGCGTCTTTGCCTTTGTCGGGCGAGGTTGTGATCATGACGACATGCGCGCCCATGGCTTTGGCTAGTTTGACGCCCATGTGGCCGAGGCCGCCTAAACCGATGACGCCGACTTTATCGCCTTTATTGACGTTCCATTGGCGTAGCGGTGAATAGGTTGTGATGCCTGCGCATAAAAGTGGCGCGACGGCTTTGGTGTCGAGTTTTTCGGAGACGCTTAGGACGAAGTCTTTGTCGACCACGATTTTGTCGGAGTAGCCGCCCTGGGTGATGCCGCCGGAAACCGGGTCTTCGCTGTTGTAAGTAGCGACCAGTCCTTCTTCGCAATATTGCTCCAGGCCTTCGTCGCAGGAGTGGCAATGACGGCAGGAATCAACCATGCAGCCGACACCGACTAATTGACCGGCTTTGAATTCGGAAACACCCTTGCCTACTTCCAGAACACGACCGATGATTTCATGGCCGGGTACGATGGGGTATTGAGTGCCGCCCCAGTCGTTACGCGCGGTGTGGATGTCGCTGTGGCAGACGCCGCAGTATTCAATATCGATGAGCACATCGTTGTCGCCAACGGCGCGGCGTTCGATGTCTAAGGGAGCAAGATCTTCGGTTGCTGAGGGAGCTGCATAAGCGGCTACTTTCATGAACGTCTCCTTGGAGTAATTTGTTAACCGTCAGAGCATAACACTTTCGCATGAAAGGCGTGTGAAATTGATTGGGGGTTCTTGGTAGGGGCAGGCCAATGTGCCTGCCCGATCGTAGGGACAACTCATGAGTTGTCCGTACAAAGAATGGAAGGGCCTACAAAACAGGCAAGCACATCTCTCCCCCTACCACGCAGTTTATGATCTACTCACTTGCATCTTTGATTAGCCTTACGTTACTGTATTTGCGGGGGGGGTCAGCTTGATAGGAGGTCAATGTGAACGATGTATCGAGTCATTCGCGCGCTCAGTTGGAGCCACCTGCGATTCTGGTGGATATAGCGGCTGAGGCTGGCGTTTGTTTTAACGGTTCTAACCCGTGGGATATTCAGGTTTTAGACTCGCAGGTCTATCGCCGTATTCTGACCCAGGGTTCGCTGGGGCTGGGCGAGGCATACATGGATGGTTTGTGGGAGTGCACTGCTCTGGATGAGCTGTTTACCCGTTTGCTCAGTGCCGATATCGAGCAGAAGTTGACGGGGATGGCGCGGCTCAGAGTGATTGGTGAGGCGCTGCTCCAAAAGATCGTTAATCGACAGAAACGTGCTCGCGCTTATGAAGTCGGCGAAAAGCATTATGATACTGGCAATGATATTTTCGAGGCGATGCTCGATCCGACCATGAACTATTCCTGTGGTTACTGGGCGAAGGCCGATAACCTTGCGCAGGCGCAAAGCGATAAACTGGATCTGATTTGCCGTAAACTGGAATTACAACCCGGTGAAAAAGTGCTGGATATTGGCTGCGGCTGGGGTGGCTTTGCGCAATATGCGGCTGAACATTATGGCGTTTCGGTGCACGGTGTTACGGTTTCCAAGGAGCAACAAAAATTAGCCCGCCAACGCTGCGAGGGTTTGCCGGTTACCATCGAGCTCAAGGATTATAGAGAGCTTAACGGCGAGTTCGATAAGGTTGTCTCCATCGGTATGTTTGAACATGTTGGCCCGAAAAATTATCCGACCTATTTCGATACTGCTTTGCGATTATTAAAAGATGATGGCCTCTTTTTATTGCACACCATTGGCCTGCACCGCACCATCGCCAGAATCGATCCTTGGATCAATAAATACATCTTCCCCAACGGCAAAATCCCTTCCGCGTTACAAATAACCAAAGCTTTAGATGATCGCTTCGTTATTGAGGATTGGCACAACTTTGGCCCTGATTACGATAAAACGGTGATGGCTTGGTGGCAGAATTTTAACAATGCCTGGGACAGGCTGTCGGATAAATATGATCAGCGCTTTTATCGAATGTGGAAATATTACCTGCATTGCAGTGCGGGATTTTTTCGCTCCAAGAATGGTCAGTTGTGGCAATTGGTTTTAGCGAAACGAGATCGGGCTGGACGTTACTATTCGGTTCGCTAGGGTTGGGGGTTGCCTGCTGGGATCTGCACTATCTATAAAGCTTGTCATTCCAAACTAGATTTGGAATCTGCCCTTCTTGATGGGTTACGGCTCTGCCTAACCCATCCTATAAAAACTAAAGTCACTGGATCCCGCGGTTAAACCGCGGGATGACAGAGTTTAGTGATAGACAACCTATCATCTTGGCAGAGGCAGTGCCGGTGTCCCTACAATAGATTATGGCGCCCTTCTACCCCATAAAGTCTTCGAAGAACCAGGCGGCGAATGCGTGGCGTCCGGGTAGGTTGGCTTTTTGGTATATTTGCGAGGCTTGCTGGCGGACGGATTTTTCTTTGATGCCTCGAACTTCGGCAATTTCGTTGAAGCTGAGGCCTTTAAGAAGAAGATAAGCGGTATCGATTTCGCTGCCAGTCAGATTCCATTCGTCAAATTGCTTGCGAATCACTTCGCTGTATTCTTTACGCGCTTCCTGCATTTGCGATTTCTGTTCCTGAAGTAGCTGTTTACTTTCCTGCAGTTCTTTTTCGAGGCCTGCCACAGCCGTTCGCTGACTAATGACCTGCATGATGAGGTAGATGATGACCAGCGCTGTGACCAGAATCATGAAGGCTTCGACGTATAAATGATCAACTTTTGCTTTGAGAGTGATATCGGTATAGAGATCGGAAATATCGAATGCAATGATGATCGTCAAAAACGCGATTAAGAACCAAATCTTGCTACTTTTCAATGTGATACCTTAGCTTGTTTATTTTCATAAAAGACGCTGTATAGACAAATGTACCCTATTTAAGTTCCTATCTCCAATAGCGCTTGTCTGGGCTATGGTCTTTTGTCCATTGTCGCAATCCTGGCAGGCCCCATGATTGACCTATATCAATTCAGGTTTAATCGCATGACGCTATTTATTCGCAAA
>JAPHRL010000094.1 GCA_026195755.1 Kangiella sp.
AAACCTGCTGGATAATGCCTGTAAATGGGCGAAACAGCAGGTCAAAGTCAGCGCTAGCCAAAACGGTTTGAAAACGTCTATTTGTATCGAAGATGATGGACCAGGTATTGCTGAAGAGGTGCGTCTTGCTGTTCTTACACGTGGAAAGCGATTGGATGAGTCAGTGGATGGGCAGGGCATCGGTATGTCAGTGGTTAAGGAAATTGTCGACGCCTATCGTGGTGATATCGATATTGGGACAAGTGATTTGGGCGGTGCTTTGATTAAACTGGTCTTCTAACCAGTGTTCATGCTCATGAGCTAAAATTTATCGTATGGGTTAAACTATGCGAAGTATTTTCTTGTCTACAGTCTAAATTCCAAATGTCGCAATCAAATTTGAGTGGGCCTATTCGTAAAATTATTCATGTTGATATGGATTGTTATTACGCGGCTATTGAAATGCGCGACGATCCATCGCTTAATAATCATCCTATTGCGGTTGGCGGTTCGCCAGACAAGCGGGGTGTTATCGCTACTTGTAACTACGAAGCTCGTACCTATGGCGTTCGTTCAGCAATGCCATCAGCTTACGCTAAGCGTCTATGTCCAGGGCTGGTTATCGTACCTCCGAATTTTGATAAGTATCGTCATGATTCAAAAGTCATTCGCGAGATCTTTGCACAATATACGGATTTGATTGAGCCTCTATCACTAGACGAAGCCTATCTAGACGTTACCGACTGCACAGATTATAAAGGTAGTGCCACTTATATTGCGCAAGCCATTCGCTATCAAATCTATGAGAAACTTCAGCTGACAGCTTCTGCAGGCGTTGCGCCTAACAAGTTTCTCGCCAAAATCGCCTCAGACTGGAATAAGCCTAACGGACAGTTTGTGTTAACCCCTGACGAGGTTGAAGGGTTTGTTGAGCGATTGCCAGTTAATAAAATTCATGGCGTGGGTAAGAAAACCGCTGAAAAGTTCCAGCGTATGGGCATTGATACCTGCAAGGAACTTAGAGAAATTGATCTGCTGACTCTGAGCAAAACCTTTGGCAGCTTTGGCCAGCGCCTGTACGAACTGGCTCGCGGTATCGATAATCGAAAGGTTATTACGCATTATCCAAGAAAGTCGTTAAGCGTTGAAAATACTTATGATAAGGATTTGGTAACGCTTGATGAGTGTCTTGAAGAATTGCCCTACCTATTACAAACTCTAAAGCGGCGGGTTGCTCGTTCGGGTGTCGGTGCTCCTGTGAACAAGCTGTTTGCCAAGCTGAAATTCAGTGATTTCACTGCTACCACGGTTGAGCGTACCAGCTTTGGAATTAACGATGATTTATTTTATGAGTTAATGGAAGAGGGGTTTTATCGACGTGAGAAATCGGTGCGGTTATTAGGGATTGGCGTTCGATTTCAAGCTTCAGAATCCACCAACTTTATACAGCTGCCCTTAGAATATAGTGACTTAGACGATGATTTTGGGTAGTCTAGCCAAGCTTTTTAAACTTGTGGTAAGGTTATGCCACTTAACAGATTCTAACAAATTAACAATGGGGATTCGATTTTGGAGATTGTCGAGACGATTAATGATGCGCTCACTTTTATAGATGGTTATTTGGGCTCAGCAGGATATTTTCCTTATTTATTAATAGGTGTAGGTGTTTTCTTCACACTATATCTAGGTTTTCCACAAATTCGTTACTTTGGCCAGGCAACTCGAATTGTCCGTGGCCAATACGCTAAAAAAGACTCCCCGGGCGATACCTCGCACTTCCAGGCACTAACCACAGCCCTGTCAGGAACGGTTGGTACCGGTAATATTGGTGGCGTAGCCTTGGCTATCTTCATTGGCGGTCCGGCAGCGCTATTCTGGATGTGGGTGACAGCATTCTTTGGTATGACGACCAAATTTGTTGAAGTTACCCTGTCTCATAAATATCGTGAGAAAACTGAAGATGGCACCATGGCCGGTGGCCCGATGTATTTCATGGAAAAGAAATTGAACATGAAATGGCTGGCGGTGCTTTTTGCGATGGCTACTATTATCAGTTCCATTGGTAGCGGAAATATGCCGCAAATCAATAACATCGCTGAAGTTATGAATTCTACTTTTCATATTGAGAAGTGGGTAACGGGCGGGGTTCTTGCGGTCCTATTAGCCTTAGTCATTATTGGTGGTATTAAGCGCATTGCCAAAGTAGCAGAGAAAGTTGTGCCCTTCATGGCCGTTATTTATGTGGTCGGTGCTTTACTGGTTATCGCTTATAATTATCAAAACATACTTCCTTCATTTCAGGCGATTTTCGGTAGTATTTTCTCTGGTTCATCGGCAGTCGGTGGTTTCCTTGGTGCAAGTTTTGCTTACGCAATGGATCGCGGCGTTAACCGTGGCTTATTCTCGAACGAAGCAGGTCAGGGCTCGGCAGCTATTGCACACTCAGCAGCGAAAGGTAAAGAGCCAGCATCAGAAGGCATGGTTTCACTGCTAGAGCCTTTTATTGATACCATTATTATTTGTACCTTGACTGGTTTAGTTATTCTGTCTTCGGGTGTTTGGAGTGAAAAGCACTTCAACAAGTTTGATCGTGCCGATATGGAGTTTGTGGTCGGTGACTATACTGACTCCAATGAAGAGCATGTGAAAAAGCTCATGATTCACCTAGATGAAAAACGCTCCGTACCTTCTGAGATTAAGCCGTTCACCGGAACGATTTCACTGCAAGAGGGTAAGGTGATATCTGATGGCTTTACACTATTAAACTCTCGTTCAGTTGCTGAAGAAGTTACCTATCTGGACAGTGAAGGTAATCCTCTGACTGGTGAGATTCCCGTTTCTGAGGGCAGGCTTGAAGATTCATCCATTACCGTTCAAGGCAAGTCTTTGATTCACTCTGCAAACTTAACGGCGCTAGCTTTCACTAAAGGCTACATGGGCGAAAGCGGTAAGTATATTGTGTCGCTTGGTTTATTGCTGTTCGCGTTCACCACGGCCATCGCCTGGTCATACTATGGTGACAGGGCTTCTATTTACTTATTTGGGCCGAAAGCGGTTATGCCGTATCGTATCGCATTTGTCGCCTTGTTCTTCTTAGGAGCTATCGTTGACTCGACGGTTGTATGGACATTGGCCTATGTCACGGTGGCTCTGATGACGATACCCAACCTGATCGGTATTACTTTATTGCATAAAGACATGAAGAATACCGTTAAAGACTACTGGAAAAACTTTAAAGTGAGCGGTTCTGATTAGGACTAGACAAACTCTTTAGATTTTTCCTATACTAACTCTGGTCTGACCACGGCGTTACGCTTGTGGTCACCAGAGTTTTTTTATGCCTGAAATAAATCGGCACAGACAACCTAGGAGAAGCAATGCAATACCAAGCACCCGTTGACGACATGATGTTTTTAATTAAAGACGTTTTTGATCTCGAAAATCGACTCAAAGGTATTGCTGACTTTTCCGAGTTTGACGCAGAGCTTTATAACGCTATTCTTGAAGAGGCTGGCAAGTTTGCAACCGGTGTGTTGCAACCAATCAATCGATCAGGCGATGAAGAAGGCTGTCAATTTGATGATGGCGTTGTGACGACCCCAAAAGGTTTCAAAGAAGCTTATCAGGCATATGTTGAAGGTGGCTGGCAATCATTAACCGCCAACCCTCAATATGGCGGTCAGGGCCTGCCTAAAGCATTACATGTGCTGGTCGAGGAAATGTTCTATTCAGCCAATAGCTCCTTTTGTCTTTACGGCAGCCTTACTGCAGGTGCCTACCATTTGTTACAGGCGCACGCTGACGATGTGATTAAAGATCAATACTTGTCGAAATTGATCAGTGGAGAGTGGTCAGGTTCGATGTGTCTAACCGAAGCGCATGCAGGCTCTGATCTTGGGATTTTAAAAACTAAAGCTGAACCACAAGAAGATGGCACCTATAAGTTGAGTGGCTCCAAAATATTCATTACTGGCGGAGAGCATGATATGACGGACAATATCATCCACCTGGTATTGGCGCGTTTGCCAGATGCTCCTGCAGGCCCTAAAGGCATCAGTCTGTTTCTAGTCCCCAAATTCATGGTTAATGATGACGGTTCGCTCGGCGAGCGTAATGGAATTCGCTGTGGCTCGATTGAGCACAAGATGGGTATTAAGGCTTCTTCGACCTGTGTCATTAATATGGATGACGCTACTGGTTTTATTATCGGCGGGCCACATCAGGGTTTGCGTTGTATGTTCACCATGATGAATCTGGAGCGCCTTTCAATTGGCCTGCAAGGTGTTGGACTTGGTGAAATGTCTTACCAGCAAGCTTTTGATTACGCCAATGACCGACTGCAGGGCAGGGCCGAAGGTGTAGAAGGAACAGCTCCAATTATCAGGCATGGTGATGTGCAGCGTATGCTGAAAACCATGCAGGCATACACTCAAGCAGGTAGAGCACTTGCCGTCTGGCTCGGTGCATGGCTTGATGAATCATTCCACTCCGATGACAAAGCCGTTGTTCGTAATGCACAAAACATGGCAGCTTTATTAACGCCCGTAGCAAAAGCATTCTTTACCGATATTGGATATGAAGTGTGTACTATTGGCCAGCAGGTTTTTGGTGGACATGGTTATGTACGCGAGTGGGGCATGGAGCAGCATGTGCGTGATGCACGAATTGCCCAGATTTACGAGGGTACTAATGGTATTCAGGCGCTGGATCTTATTGGGCGCAAGATTGTCGCTAACAAAGGTGAGTTTCTGTCTCAATTATTAACCGATATGCGTGCTGATATGCAAAGCTTTGCGGACACGCCACATAAAGCAACTTTGATAACACAACTTGATGAACTGGAAAGCCTGTCCTCTCAGATCGTAGAGCATTTTTCATCGGATCAGGACAAGCAGCAATATATCGCCTGTGATTATCTGCACTATATGGCGTTGAGTCTATACGCTTATTTATGGTTGAAGATGGCGGAAACAGGCCAGAATGAGAAAAAAGAATTGATGGAGTTCTATTTTAATCGATTATTGCCAAGAGCTTACGGCTTAAAAAGAAGTATCGAAAATGAACTGGGGCTTTAAGCCCCAGCTTACTTTGTAAGGGCTTATCTTTAGATATTTTCAGAATTGCTCGGACTATTGCTGCTTTTGCTTTCAGCGAGAGTGTGAACATTTTTGTTAATTTTGAATATAACGATCATTAGTTCACAGTAAACACGCCAAATAAGGGTTCCAAAAATCATCATTAGTATTCCCTGTAAAAAGTTATATTGGAATGCTGCGATGAAGATCCCCAAAACGCCAACCCAGAAAATAACTTGAATAATGATAGGCGTAACCATTTTGTTAAAAGTCAGTATATCTTTCATTGTTAACTCCTTCCGTATTTATATTAATTTCTACCCAATTTAGGGCAAACCCATACTATGTCAGTAATTTTGACAGGTCAACTGGTTTGCTTGTTTAGTATTTAACCAGCTAATGATAGCCATTAAAAAAATTGCCATTATATTATTCGAGATGCTTGAGTGATAAGAATAATTATGATGTTATTAGCGGCTGGGGTTAAATTCCACTAAGGGTCTGTTAACCTTTGTGGTTCAATTTTTTTCAAAACAAAAACGAACCACAAAGGTTAACAGACCCGAATAACATACATATAATTCGGTAAATCATATGGATACAAATCGAGGTCAGTTTAATACACGCATAGGTTTTATTCTTGCAGCGGCCGGTTCTGCTGTTGGTCTGGGCAACATCTGGAAATTTCCATTTGAAGTAGGAGAAGGTGGGGGAGCTGCATTTGTTGTCATCTATCTTGCCTTCTGTTTTTTGCTCTGTTTCCCGGTTATGGTTTCTGAAATCGCTATAGGTCGAAAAACAAATCTTAATCCTGTTGGTGCTTTTAAGAAGCTGGGACATAAAAACTGGGCCATTATAGGCTTCATGGGTGTGTTAGCCGGCGTTCTAATCCTTTCCTTCTATAACGTAGTGGCTGGTTGGGCTTTTGGTTATTTTCTTGAAATAATTCAGGGTAACTTCGGTATTGGAGAGGAATTCGGAAGTTTTATCACTGACTGGCAGAAAATAGGCCTTTACGGTTTAGTCTTTATGGCCATAACCGCATTCATCGTTTCCCGTGGTATTCATGGCGGTATTGAGCGAGCCGCTACGATTTTAATGCCAACATTATTCATGATGATCATTGGCTTGATCATTTATGCAATGACTCTAGATGGTGCTGGTGTCGGTATTGAGTATTATCTGGTGCCAGATTTTTCAGAGATTAATGGTGAAGTCGTCTATTCTGCTCTAGGACAGGCTTTCTTCTCACTTTCTTTGGGAATGGGTGCTTTGATTACTTACGGTAGTTATGTGTCCAAGAAACAAGATATTGTTAAATCTGCAGCTTTAATTACTCTGACAGATGTATCGATCGCATTCCTGGCTGGCTTGATGATCTTCCCGTTTGTTGCCTATTTAACTCAAGGCACAATGGAAGGCGTTGATGGCGGCGCTGGTTTGATTTTTGCGACTCTACCGGGCGTCTTCGAAAGTTTTGGACCAACCCTTGGGGTTGTAGTTGGGGCATTATTTTTCCTGTTGCTATGTTTTGCTGCATTAACCTCTACCGTTTCATTGCTTGAGGTGCCTGTTTCTTATCTGGTTGATGAGAAGAAAATCAAACGTCCAGTCGCTGTTTGGGGCATGGCGGCGTTGATTTTTATCATTGGTATCCCATCACTTCTAGGTAATGGTTCTGTTGATAGTCTGACTCAATTTGTGCAGATGAATAAAAATGCTGAGTGGCAATACGTTACCTTTATGGACTTTGTTGAGGCGATTGCCAGCGATACATTCTTACCATTAGGCGGTGCCTTAATTTCTATTTTCGTGGCTTATGTGTGGAAGAAAAACAATCTTAACGCTGAAATTGCCATTGGCCGCGATAACGGTTGGCAGTGGGTATCAAAGTATATTGATTTTGCGATAACTTTCTTCTGCCCAGTTGTTTTAGGCCTTATTACTGTCGTGACCATTCTTGATCGCTTCTTTGGCATCATCATTATTGGTTAATTTACGTATTGGTTAATTATTAAGTTTCGGGAGAGCACTATGATTAAGTTTCCTGCACAACCCCGGCTCATTTTGGCAGCGCTGATTAGCGCTGCTTTTTTGTCTGCTTGTGAACAACCGCAATCTGATGAAACGAAAAAAGAAGAGCCCAACACAGCATTCGAATCCACTTATAAAGTAAAAAGTTATCATCCCGTTCTAATCAAGAACGCTACTGTACTCACTGCAGCTGGAGACAGAATTGATAATGGTTCTTTGTTATTTAAAGATGGCAAAATTGTTGCTGTCGGAACTAATATTGAAATACCGGCTGATGAGAGTCTTGAAGTAATTGATGCACAAGGTAAATGGGTTACACCAGGCCTTATTGATGTGCATTCCCATTTAGGTGTGTATCCCGCCCCGGGCGTGGATTCTGCAGCCGATGGCAATGAAATGACTGCTCCTGTCACTGCTGAAGTGTGGGCTGAACATTCAGTATGGCCGCATGACCCTCAGTTTGAGCTGGCGCTGGCAGGCGGTGTTACCAGTATGCAAGTGTTACCAGGTTCCGCTAACTTAATTGGTGGGCGCACTGTCACCCTGAAAAATGTCCCAGCGCGTTCTGTTATGGAGATGAAGTTTCCCGGTGCTCCTCATGGCTTGAAAATGGCTTGTGGTGAAAATCCAAAGCGGGTTTATGGCAGCAAAGGTCGCTCGCCGATGACTCGCATGGCAAATATTGCTGGATTCCGTGCAGCATGGATTAAAGCAGCTGACTACAAGACACAGTGGGAAGATTATGAGAATCGTGAAGGTAACGGCAAAGCTCCTAAGCGTGACTTGCAAATGGAAACACTTGCAGGCGTTTTAAAGGGCGAAATCCTTATTCATAACCATTGTTATCGTGCTGATGAAATGGCGTTAATGATGGAGATCGCTGATGAGTTTGATTTCCAGATTTCTACTTTCCATCATGCGGTTGAGTCTTACAAGATTGCAGACAAACTAGCTCAAAACAATGTCTGCTCGGCTTTATGGTCGGACTGGTGGGGCTTTAAGCAGGAAGCCTTTGATATGGTTCCTGAAAATGTCGCTTTAGTTGAAAAGGCTGGGGCTTGTGCGATTGTGCATTCCGATTCCCCAACCGGTATCCAGCATTTAAATAAAGACGCTGCCAAATCGATGGCCTCTGGTAATGCCATGGGTATGAACATTACTCCAGAAAAGGCTATTGAATGGATTACTATTAATCCAGCTAAATCCATGGGCATTGGCGACCAAACCGGAACTCTTGAAGCCGGTAAAATGGCGGATATAGTGCTTTGGGATGGTAATCCTTTCAGTGTTTATACCAAGGCTGAAAAAGTTTTTATCGATGGTGCGCTTATGTATGATCGTCTCGATGAAAAGTATCAGCCGGTTAGTGATTTCCAGTTGGGCCAGTACGACTTTGAAGTTAAAGCACAAGAAGGAGGCGCACAATGAGTTTGTTAAAAGCTAAGACATTAATTAAGCCGATAGTCGCCGCCTTGAGTGTGATCAGTCTGATGGCTTCTGTTTCTAGTGCTGAAACAACTTTAATCAAAGGCGCTAAGATTCACACCATGTCACCACAGGGTGTTTTAGAAAGCGGTGATGTATTAATTGAAGACGGTGTTATTAAATCAGTTGCTGATGACTTGTCGATACAAGCCGACAATATAATAGATGGTAAAGGTAAAGTCCTTACTCCTGGCATATTCGCCTTGATTAACCAGATTGGTTTAGTAGAGTTAGGGTCGCTTGACCAAACTGCGGATATGGCAACTGATAACGAAGAGCAGGGTGCTTCTTTCAGAGTGGATCAGGTCTTTAACCATAACTCAACTTTAATTCCTGTTAACCGCTCAAATGGTGTTACCCGAACATTGATCGCTCCAAGCCTTGGTTATTACATCTTTGCAGGACGTGGCGCGGTGATGTCTTTAGATGGTGACTATAATGCGCTTATTGCTAAAGATGTTGCCATTTTTGCGGCATTTGGTGAAAGAGCGGCGGACATGTCTGGCGGTTCGAGAGCCAGTACTTTGTACCAATTGAATCAAGCCCTTGATGAAGCACGAATTTATAAAAATAACCGTTCTGCTATTGAGTTGGGTGAATTCCGAGAGCTTCATTACAGCATCGAAGACCTGCGTGCTTTGCAGGCCGTCATTGATAAAAGAGTGCCTCTGATCATTTCAGCTAATAGAGAAAGTGATTTATTAACGTTGCTCGATTTTGCTAAACAACAGAATATTAAGATTGCGTTCGCTGGTGCGGCTGAAGCATGGCGGGTGGCAAAGCAAATCGCCAAAGCTGACGCGGCAGTATTCGTTGACCCAATGGATAACCTACCAAGTAGTTTTGAATCGCTGGGTAAGCGTTACGATAACGCAGCTATCTTGTCAAAAGCTGGTGTTAAGGTGATGTTCTTGGGTCAGGGATTTCTGGATAGCCATAACGCCTATACAGTACGCCATTCTGCGGGTAACGCAGTTGCGTATGGCATGGACTACAATAAGGCGCTAGCTGCCATGATTACAACGCCAGCTGAATACTTTGGTGGCGATGATGCATACGGCAAGATTGCAGAAGGCTTTAAAGCCGAGTTGGTGCTTTGGAGCGGTGATCCGCTGGAAGTGACGACTTTAGCTGAACAGGTATGGATTGATGGTAAAGCCACCAGCATGGAAAATCGTTCGACCAAGCTTCGTGAGCGTTATAAAGCTTTAGATACTGATAAAAATACCGGTTACAGAAAGTAGCCCTGAGAACTTTAACTAGGAAAGATTATGGTTGATTCATCGGATAGACAGCCGAGTATGCTACAGGCTCTTATGCCTGTAGCTTTTTTAATTGTACTGCTTTTTTTCTCAGTAAAATTATTCGGTAGCGACTCCTCTTATGGGGCCAATCAAATAGCTTTGATTTTAAGTGCTGCTATCGCAGTATTAATTGGTTTGTTTAATGGGCAGACCTGGAAAGAACTAGAGGCTGGAATCGTTGATGGTATCAGTTTGGCGATGGGAGCCATGTTGATTTTATTGATGGTTGGCTCCTTAATTGGTACCTGGATTTTAGCCGGAACTGTACCGACCATGATTTATTATGGTTTACAGATTTTATCGCCCGATTATTTTTATGTGGCGAGTTGCATTATCTGCGCGATTGTTGCAGTCAGTATTGGTAGTTCATGGACTACCGCCGGAACTGTAGGTATTGGTCTGATCGGTATTTCGCAAGGTCTCGGATTAGATCCTGCAATTACCGCTGGTGCCATCATTTCGGGTGCCTATTTCGGTGACAAAATGTCACCGCTGTCTGATACCACTAATCTGGCGCCAGCAGTTACTGGAACGGATTTGTTCACCCATATACGTCACATGGTATGGACGACCACACCTTCCCTTATCATTGCACTGATACTATTCACCTATTTCGGTTTAACTAGTGATGTGCCTGCTGAAAATTTAGAGCTTGAGTCTACTTTGGCTTTGCTGGATGCCAATTTTAATATCACGCTCTGGTCATTGATTCCCTTAGTTGCAGTATTTGCCATGGCGATAAAAAAAGTTCCTGCAGTTGCGACCATTTTAATCGGTGCTTTATTGGGTGGTTTATTTGCCATGCTGACTCAAGGTGATGTGATTACCAAGTTTGTAGATAAGAATGAACTATCAGTTGCTATGCAGTATGTCTCTGCTGTTTGGACTGCGATGTTTAGTGGGTTTTCCATTAGTACCGGAGATGAGATCTTTGATGGACTATTAAGCCGCGGTGGGATGACCAGCATGCTCAATACCGTTTGGCTCATTATCTGTGCCATGAGTTTCGGTGCAGCGATGGAGAAAACGGGTCTCTTGCATAAATTGGTG
>JAPHRL010000095.1 GCA_026195755.1 Kangiella sp.
ATAATTAACCTTGGTAAAACTGTAATTAGGATTTTCGCTATAAATTTTGTGCGTAAAGGCGTAAACTGTGCCAAATATTATAAGTTAAGTTAAATCAATCGGTTAGCATGAAGTTGCAAGGAAAAAAAGTCCTTTTGGGTATTACAGGTGGTATTGCTGCGTACAAGAGTGCGGAGCTGTGTCGTAACCTGAAAAAAGCAGGTGCTGAAGTGCGCGTTGTTATGACTAAAGGCGCACAAGCTTTTATTACGCCTTTGACGCTACAGGCGCTCAGTGGCAATCCTGTTCATCATGATCTGCTCGACCCAGCCGCTGAAGCAGCGATGGGCCATATCGAGTTGGCACGTTGGGCGGACTTTATTGCTATTGCGCCGGCTTCTGCTGACTTTATGGCGCGTCTTAATGCCGGTATGGCCGATGATTTGTTGACGACGCTGTGTTTGGCGACTAACAGTCCAATCGCCGTAGCTCCTGCCATGAATCAACAGATGTGGGCTAATCCTGCTACGCAAAACAATATCCAGCAGCTTATTAGAAAAGGCATCGAGATATGGGGGCCGGATGCGGGCGACCAAGCCTGTGGCGATGTTGGTCCTGGCCGAATGCTGGAGCCTGCCGATTTATTAAACCGAATTGACGATCACTTCAACGACAAGCCATTGCAAGGCCAGCGTTGGCTGATCACTGCCGGCCCAACCGTAGAGCCTATTGACCCGGTTCGTTACCTGGCTAATCGAAGTTCAGGCAAGATGGGGTTTGCTATTGCTGAAGCGGCAGTCAAAGCGGGTGCTGAGGTAACCTTGGTGGCGGGGCCTGTGAGTTTACTTGCCAGCTCGGCAATTAAGCGCATTGACGTACAAACCGCACAGCAAATGTTTGAAGCTGTACAAAGTGAGTTCAAAAGTGCTGATACTTTTATCGCTTGTGCGGCGGTATCGGATTACCGTCCCAAAGAAGCTGCTACGCAAAAGTTGAAGAAACAATCTGATAATGGCTTAACTATCGAGTTGATGCAAAACCCAGATATTTTAAAATGGGCGGCGGAGCAAAACACAGCTTTTTGTGTCGGTTTCGCAGCAGAAACAAACAATATCGAAGAATATGCGGAAGTTAAGATGGCCAAGAAGGGCATCAATGTTATCTGCGCTAATGACGTTAGTCGCAAAGATATTGGATTTTCAAGTGACAACAATGAAGTGAGTGTTTACTATAAAAAAGATGGAGCAATGCAGGTTGAGCGATTAGGTCCTGCACTTAAAGCGGTTATTGCACAACAGTTGGTGAGTTTTATACCTGACTTAAAATAGTTCATCGTTGTTAGGTTTTCACCGTTTACCGAGTGCTTTATAACCTCATTGCTTTATCATCATTTACGCAAATAATGAGACCGTGAAGGATCTACAAGGGGGATGCATGGGGAAAGGTAAAAGTCTGGTGAGCTTCTTTCTAATGCCACTAATTATTGGGTTGGCTTTGTTGTGTGTGGTTGGGGCTGTACTGTATTACTTGGGTATCCAGCAACCATTGGAAATGCAAGCTAAGCAGTTAATTGGTTCGCAGATAGAAGAGCGAGCTGATTTAATTGAGCAAAAAATCAATCAAATTCAAAGCACTATTTCAGTGGCCAGCCAAACAGGTGGTCAGACTGATGAAGCTCAATTGGCCCGCGACTTGCAAGCGTCTAGCCCACAAATCGACGAAGTTCGATTCTTTTCAGCTAAAGATTTACAGGTCAATCTCGATAATGATCCTGTTATCACCCATGTGGTGGTCGACCTGCTCAGAAAATCACTATCCGGAGAGAAAGTCCCCCCAGAATTAATTTTAAATGAGGGACAACCCTCTTACGTGGCCTTTGTCCACAAGCTAAATGATGAACGAGTTGTCATGGCTAGCGTTCAACCAAGCCAGATGGTTGGTTTGCTCGGTTCGGCTGACCCGGGCACCTATTTTGAACTGCGGCAAAGTTTTGCTCAATCCCATCACACTATAGCCTCCGTTGGTACTAATCCTGGTTCTGGTGAGCCTTTGGTTATTTCTCCTGCATTTGGCGCTAACTGGACAGTCGCATTTTGGCAGGGTACCGGTAATTTCTTGGCGACTGCGGGTTCGTTACCTGTTCTTTTAATGCTCGGTGCCGTTATAGCGCTCTTAATCGCAGCTTTGATGCCTATGCTTAGTTTAAAGCGTCTGCTAAATAAGGATGCACGCGAGTTCATTCAAGGGATTGATGAACAGCAAATGCCTAACCACTTTAATCTGAAATTTTTTAATGACATCGCTTCCAGCTACCGGCGTGTGGCGGGTCTAAAAGAGCCGGCTGATGAATCACCGGCTAGTGAGGGTGGGAACACAGAAGAGAGTGGCTTACATGTTGAAGAAGCAGTAGCTGACGATAGCGAATCGTCTATTCAGCGAGCTCCAGCGACAAAAAGTAATGGGAAATACGATCTTGAAATTATTAGTCATTCAATTAGCGGAGAGATTTTCCGTGAGTATGATGTGCGTGGACAGGTGGATAAAGACTTTGATGCTGGAGTAGTTTACGCACTTGGACTGGCAATAGGCAGCGAGGCTTATGCACGGGGTGAGCAAAAGGTAGCGGTAGCCAGAGATGGTCGTCTTTCAAGCCCTGAGTTACATGAAGCCTTAAAACAGGGTTTGGTGGAAAGTGGCCGTGATGTTATTGATTTAGGCATGGTGCCAACTCCTTTGCTTTATTTTGCCACCCATAAGCTAGACACCCATTCAGGCGTGATGTTGACCGGCAGTCATAATCCTCCAAACCATAACGGCCTGAAGATCGTGCTATCCGGAGAAACTTTGTATGGGAAAGATGTTAAAGCACTCTATACAAGGATCCGAGAGCAGGATTATTTAAGTGGTAATGGTCAGATTACAGACCACAATATAGAACAAGAATATTTGGAGGAAGTTAGCTCACGAATTAAAGTCGAAAAACCATTAAAGCTGGTTATTGATAGCGGTAATGGGGTGACAGGTAATATTGCTCCGCGCTTATTCCAAGCGCTGGGCTGTGATGTTATTGGGCTTCATACTAAAGTCGACGGTAACTTTCCAAACCACCATCCCGATCCGAATCATGCTAAAAATCTGCAGGACCTTATTGCCATGGTTCTGCAGGAAAAAGCGGATGCTGGTTTGGCCTTTGATGGTGACGGTGACAGATTGGGGGTTATTGATAATCAAGGGAATGTGATTTGGACTGACCGACTGATGATGTTGTTTGCGATGGATGTTTTGTCCCGCAAAAATGGTGCTGAAATTGTTTACGATGTTAAATGTACTCGCCATTTACCTGATGTCATTAAAAAGCACGGCGGTCATCCTATTATCTGGAAAACAGGCCACTCGTTAATGAAAGCCAAGATGCAGGAAACTGGAGCGCAACTTGGTGGTGAGGGTAGTGGTCATATTTATTTCAAAGAACGGTGGTATGGTTTTGATGATGCTTTGTACGCGGCGGCCCGGTTACTTGAGATTCTTGGTAAGGACCCGCGCTCATTAGCTGAGGTATTTGAACAGTTACCGCAGAGCCTGGAAACCGAAGAAATAAATGTGCCTGTAGCGGATAAAATTAAATTTAAGCTAATTGAGGTCTTGATTAAAAAGGCTCAGTTTGGTGAGGGAAAGGTTTCAACAATTGATGGTATTCGAGTTGAATATCCTGATCGCTGGTTACTGGCTCGAGCTTCAAATACAACACCGAGTATCGTGGTTAAATTTGAAGCGGACTCGAGTGAGGGTCTGGAGCAGGTCAAGACTTTGTTGAGGGAGCAGTTATTGGCGATAGCGCCTAAATTAAAAATCAACTTTTAACGGTTTACCTGAAAATAAGTTTGAGAAGAACTAGAGAGTATTATGACAACTAAAAAAAATTCCAAGCGGAAAGAAGAGATCTTACAAGCATTGGCTTTAATGTTAGAGAAAGGTCCTGGTGAAAGAATTACCACGTCAAAATTAGCTCAGGAAGTGGGTGTTTCTGAGGCTGCTTTGTATCGCCACTTCCCAAGTAAGGCGAGAATGTTTGAAGGTTTGATAGAGTTTAGTGAAGAAGCACTTTTCTCCAGAATCAACCGTATCAGCAAAGAGCAAGACGATATCCGAGAGCAATGCTTCCAGATGATGACCTTGGTGTTAACTTTTGCCAGTCGCAACCCAGGCATTTGCCGTTTGCTAACAGGTGAGGCGCTGGCAGGTGAACATGAACGTTTAAGAGGACGTATCAGTCAGTTATTTAACCGTATTGAAACTCAGCTTAAGCAGCAGCTAAGGCAGCATGAAGTTGCGGTGGGCGGGAAGTTTAGTCCGGATGTTGCAAGCCGTGCTAACTTGCTTATGGCAATTGTTGAAGGCCGTATTCAGCAGTATGTACGAACAGACTTTTTACAATCACCATTAGCGAGCTGGGATCAGCAGTGGCCATTATTGACCGGCTTGGTATATTTAAGCTAATTGAAAGTACTAAAGACTTTCTCTTTCAGTCAGGTAGTCGATAAATTCATTCTTGAGGTTAATCACTTCCTGACTACTACAAAGCTTTGTTCCAGCTTCAGAGTTATAGCAGCTGACTTCCATAACGATTTGCATACTCTCGTCCTGGCTGGGAATACGAGTGATTGATAGCGATACTTGATTATCGGTTTGTGCTTTGCCCGTAACAATTAATGTGTCTGTAACGATTTCAAGTTTGTTGGACGCATTCTCATGGGCAAAGATTTGTGCAAACTTCCAAGCCTTGTCACAGGAACCTGTATCTGAACAACTATAGACTGAGCTATTGCTGGCAATATCACCATTACCACGGTTTAGTTCAATAAGGCGTTGCGCTTGGAGCTCTTTGAATCGAACTAAGTCACTTTGAAACTGTTGTTCAATGCTTTTTATCTTATCTTCATAGCGAATAATTGACGAATTGTTGCTCGCGATTTGAGATTTTGTAGCGTCAATTTCTTGAAGGGTGTTGTGTGGAACAGACTTGCCCTGGCGTTCAAAATTTGCTGCACGGGTTTGTAGTTCTTCAAGCTTTTTACTAAGGTTTGCATTGTGCCCATCAAGAAGATCAATGTTAGCGCGTAATGCGGCGGTTTGATTTTTTTCAGTGCGCTGAATATCTTCAATCGTTTTATATTGGCGCATCAGCAAAATGTCTCTGCGTCTCTCTTCTTTTTGTTTCTTCTGCAGAGCTTCTAGCTGCTGTTGCTTAATTCGTTCTGCTTCTTCTTCCTCGGATGTCAGCGCTGGAGGCACTTCCTCTAGCACCCGTCCTTCTTCATTGATGACTTCATAGCCAACGGTAACCGCTTCGGCGGGAAGGTAGTCTTTAACAATCAAACGACCATTACTATCTTTATAGCGATAAAAATTTTTGCCGAATGCAACTTGGCTTACCAGTAGCAGGGATAGAAAGAGAAGCAGATATTTTTTCATAAAACTCCAATAGGGCAGTATTTATTAAACGCCGTAAACTTGGCGGTATTGGTTAACTTTATCATAGAAATTGCCAAATTCTGTGTTCTGCTGCAAATAGTTGATGAGGTCGGCGAGCTTAATGATTGAGTAGACTGGAATACCATAGTCACGTTCGACTTCCTGAACGGCTGATAGTTCACCCTTGCCGCGCTCCTGTCGATCCAAAGCGATTAGTACACCGCAAGGTTCAGCGCCACTTTCTTTAATAATATCAATCGACTCGCGAATGGCGGTGCCCGCTGAGATAACATCATCAATAATTAGGACTTTGCCATGAAGCGCACTTCCGACAATATTGCCGCCTTCACCATGCTCTTTCTTTTCTTTGCGATTGAAGCTGTAAAGTGTATTGATGTTGTGGTGTTCTGACAGAGCGACAGAAGTGGTGCTTACTAATGGTATCCCTTTGTAAGCAGGGCCAAATAGTAAGTCGAACGAGATCTTCTGGTCAACGATGGTTTGCGCATAACAGCGGCCAAGTTGAGCAAGGTCATAGCCACTGTCAAACAAGCCTGTATTGAAAAAATAAGGGCTGTTACGACCACTTTTCAGGGTGAAATCGCCAAACTTAAGAACCTTTTTGTTAAGCGCTAGCTCAATAAAGTGTTTTTGATAGTCTTGCATTAGAGGGGTCGAGTGACTGATGGCTGATTGGTGCATGATAGCCCGTACGGGCTCAAAAAAAAAGTATCAGTCACTAACAAATCGATGCAAAATAAGCGACTATAACAGTCACTATTTAAAGCAGTTAGACAAATTCGAGAGCAATTTTCTCATCATCAATACGTACGATACGCATAGGATGTAGAATCATTTTGCTTTCATCTTCACCGAGAATGCCTTCGATATGAACTTTAACGACATCACCCGAGTTCACTCGATCGCCCAGGTTGTTTTTTATGAGCACGCCACCCTCGGAAATATCGAGACTTTCAGTTAAAAATACTTGCGCATCATGCTGGCGAACAGCAACGGGCAGGTGTACGGTTACGCGGTAAAAACGACGTGCATCTTCCATATAAGGTACTGTGTTAGATGACATACTCATTCCTTGAGTGATTTCCATGAATTTCCATAATAGTCAAAGTCGTTGGTGCTGTAAAGGGGCAAAATTCTTGACCAAACAAGCACTTAATCTGCCTGGCTTAACTCCACTTGATGACAAATATCGACAAACTGTGATAACGAAAGTTGTTCGGCGCGTTCTGTTGGTTTGATATTCAGTTGCTCTAGCCCCGCCTCATCAATATAGTTCTTCAGGCTGTTGCGTAATGTCTTTCGGCGTTGGCCAAAAGCAGCTGTCACAATCTGACCAAGTAGTTGTTCATCCCGTACAGGATAGGGTAAGAGGCTATAGGGTTGCAGCCTAACAATGGCAGACTCTACCTTCGGTGGTGGCTGGAAAGCTCCGGGCGGAACCAGGAACAATAAGTCCGCTCGACAGTAGTACTGGGTCATGACACTTAAGCGTCCATAGGAGCCAGTGCCTGGTTGCGCGCAAATGCGTTCGACAACTTCTTTTTGTAACATGAAGTACATGTCTTTGATGCTTTCCCGTTGATTCAGTAGATGGAAAATCAGTGGGGTTGAAATGTTGTAAGGCAGGTTGCCGACCACTCGAATGGGCTTATCATTTGCCAGCTGTCGAAAATCAAACTTAAGAGCATCGCTTTGATGGATGGTAAGGTTTGTGTTCTGGCTAAACTTTTGTTCCAGGCGCGGGATAAGATCGCGATCCAGTTCTACAACATGCAGCTCAGCAACTTTATCGACCAGATGCTCTGTGATCGCGCCAAGGCCTGGACCAATTTCTACCAGTCGATCACTGCTCTGTGGCGCAATTGATTCGACAATACGCTGAATATAGTGGTTATCCGATAAAAAGTTCTGTCCGAATCGTTTGCGGGTCTGGTGGCCCTGAACCATACGAGATTTTGCCATGAGTTAATAACTTAGTGATTAGTCTGATTGCTGTTATGAATCAATTGCTGGGTGAATTGTAGCGCATATTGCATGCTACCGA
>JAPHRL010000252.1 GCA_026195755.1 Kangiella sp.
CGGGGCCTTGACGTTTTTTAAACGCTGCAGGACATTCTCATCCTCCTCAGTCCAGCTACCCGCCTCAACCAGAAAGAGAATCAACTCAACCTCTTCAAAACTACTGGTAGCGGCGCGATTCATGTAGCGATTCATCGCCTTTTTCGCGTTCAAATGCACCCCAGGGGTATCGACATAGATCACCTGCGCATCATCCGTGGTATTAATACCTAAAATGCGATGACGCGTGGTTTGCGGCTTACTTGAGGTGATGCTGATCTTCTGACCAAGAATATGGTTCATCAGCGTCGACTTGCCGACATTGGGCCTACCGATAATGGCAACAAAGCCGCTACGAAATTTCTCTTCTTTACTCACTATCCAGTTTTTCCAGTATCAGTTGTGCTGCGGTCTGTTCGGCCTTGCGGCGACTGCTGCCATCGGCAACCACCTCCTTATCCAGCCCCTCTATTCGACAACTCACACTAAAGGTCTGAGCATGCGCCTTACCCGTAATATTTATCACCTCATAACTGGGCAGCGCAAGTTGACGCGATTGCAGATACTCCTGCAAACGGGTTTTTGGATCCTTAAGGGAGGTGTCAGGGTTAACGGCTGTCAGCCGTTCATTAAACAGGTGAAGAATGACACCTTGTACCGTTTCAA
Organism: Kangiella sp.; assembly: GCA_026195755.1. Lineage (GTDB taxonomy): Bacteria > Pseudomonadota > Gammaproteobacteria > Enterobacterales > Kangiellaceae > Kangiella. Next base: position 646 of record JAPHRL010000252.1, read on the forward strand.
TGTCAGAATCTATATAAATGGCGCCCAGCAGTGCCTCCAGGGCATCGGCGAGGATCGAACTGCGACGAAAACCGCCGCTCTTCAACTCCCCCGGTCCTAGTCGCAGGTAATCACCCAATGACAGCTCTCTTGCCACCACGGCCAGGGTATCCCCCTTTACCAGTGAAGCGCGCAGACGGCTCAAGCCACCTTCATCGATTTTAGGGAAACGTTTAAACAATTCTACCGAGATAACGTAACTTAAGATGGAGTCCCCGAGAAACTCCAGCCGTTCATTATTGTCACTGCCGACACTGCGGTGGCTTAATGCCCGCTGCAATAGCTCAGGTTGATTAAAACTATACCCTAAACTATCACAGAGTTTGTGAACCGCTAAGGTCAACTCGCGGGAACCTCTGCGCTATGACTAAAACTAATGACAAGATCTATATTTTTGAAATAAGGTATCCGAACCTCATAGTCTACCTCGACCATATACTCATTATCCCTCCGTACCACGCTTACATCATCCGATGTCAACAACGTAACGTTGTTAAATTTGACACGTTTAAATAACGCTCCCTTTACTGACGAAGCCCCAGTATAGGTTTGACCTCTATCACTTTCGAGGCTTCGTACAGAGGATTCAATAGCAAAGCTATTCATGTATGCCGGAAACAACTTCAAGCCCGTGAAAACCACGAAACCTAATAGCAGAAGATAAAACGACAATGAATAAACAGAAAAACCTTTTTGTGCATGTTGTAATTTCATCATAACCCCCTTAATTAGTCCTTATTATTGAATCCCGTTACCGAGACGGCTCCAGCCGATAACCCCGTCCTGCTGCCAGTCCCAGTTCATCCAGATAAGAAAGGCCTTGCCCACCAGATTCTCCTCGGGCAGAAAGCCCCAGGCACGACTGTCGCGGCTGTTATCGCGATTATCACCCATCGCGAAGTAGTGTCCTTCCGGCACCACATAACTGAAGTCACCGCCAAACACATTACGACCCGGCATGACCAGAATGTCATGTTCTACACCGCTTAGCGTCTCATGTAAACGGCGCGAGCCGGTCATTACACCACCACTGCCGATACCGACATAGCTCTCGATATATTGCTGCGGTGCCGGTTCACCATTCACAGTGAGCACCTTATTGCGATAGGCGATGCGATCACCTGGGACGCCGACAATGCGCTTGATAAAGTCGATCTTCGGATTCTCCGGATAGCGGAATACCGTCACATCACCGCGTTGCGGACTACCGGTATCGAGAACGCGGGTATTGAGTACTGGCAGGCGCACGCCGTAGGCAAACTTGTTGACCAGAATGAAGTCGCCGATCAACAGGGTTGGCATCATCGAGCCCGAAGGGATACGAAATGGCTCGACGATAAATGAGCGCACCACCAGTACAATCAAAATAATCGGGAAGAAGGAGCGTGACATCTCCACCATCGAGGGCTCACGAGCGGCCTTCTCCAGCAGCTCTGCGTTGCTCTCTCCGGCGCTCTTAAGCGCCGCTAACTTCTGGCGACGCTTTGGTGCCCACAGCAGGGCATCCAGCGCCCACACAGCACCCGTGCCAAAGGTCAACAACACCAATATTAATGGAAAATCGAAACTCATTTATCCTTCCCTACATGTAGTACGGCAAAGAAGGCCTCTTGCGGGATCTCCACCGAGCCCACCTGCTTCATCCGTATCTTGCCCGCCTTCTGCTTCTCCAGCAGCTTACGCTTACGGGAGACGTCGCCACCATAACACTTTGCGGTAACGTTTTTGCGCAGCGCCTTCACATTGGTACGCGCAATGATCTGGGTGCCGATGGAGGCCTGTATCGCCACATCAAACATCTGACGCGGGATCAGCTCCTTCATCTTCTCGGCCAGCTCACGTCCACGTGACTGAGCGTTATCGCGGTGTACGATCACCGCCAGGGCATCGACCAG
>JAPHRL010000247.1 GCA_026195755.1 Kangiella sp.
GACTTAATGAATTATTTCGATATTATTATTCTTATTCCATTATTATGGGGTGCCTTTAAAGGTTTTAAAAAAGGGTTGATAATAGAGATTGCTTCCTTAATTGCTCTATTTTTAGGTGTTTGGGGTGGGGTTAAATTTTCTTCTGTTTCGGCAGGCTACCTTAGTGAGATGTTTAGTATCTCTGAAAAAATTATGCCTTTAATTTCTTTTGCCATACGCTCCAGAATCGAAGGGTCGATTCCAAACGCCTCCTGCCCCATTAGTGCTTCACCACTTAATTTCAACAAGATTCGCTTGTAAGCCGGGTTTGTCATGCGCGGTTCCTCTTTAACTATCGCGACTATCGAGAAATGTTACCTAAGCTAATTCTAGCTTATTTTTTACCCATTTGAGCAGCAACTTCAGAAGCAAAATCTTCTGATTTCTTCTCGATACCTTCACCCACTTCAAAACGAGTGAATGAAACAACTTCAGCGCCTTTAGATTTCACTAAATCGCCAACTGTTGTTGATGGATCTTTAACGAAGCTTTGACCTTCAAGAGTAATTTCACCAACAAATTTCTTGATACGGCCGACCATCATTTTCTCAACGATCTCTTCAGGCTTGCCTTCCATATCAGGTTGAGCTTTGATGATTTCTTTCTCTTTTTCGATAACTTCTGGAGCAACGTCGTCAGCTTTGTTGAACTGTGGGTTGCTTGCTGCAACGTGCATAGCCACGTCTTTAGCCAAGTCTTCGTCACCACCTTTCATTGAAACTAAAACGCCGATACGACCACCGTGGATGTAAGCACCCAAGTTGTCGCCTTCGATTTTAGTAACACGACGAACCGTCATGTTCTCACCGATTTTAGCAACCAGGTTAGCACGAGTGACTTCAACCGTTTCACCTGAAGCCATTTCAGTGTTGTTCAAAGTCTCAACATCGCTGATACCTTTTTCCAACGCTAAATCAGCAACCGCGTTAGCAAAACCCAAGAAGCTCTCATCACGAGCAACGAAGTCAGTTTCAGAGTTGATTTCAACTAGAACACCAACGCTGCCGTTAGATTTTGCCAAGATAACACCTTCAGCAGCGATACGGCCTGCTTTTTTAGCCGCTTTCGCCTGACCTGATTTACGCATGTTATCAATCGCTAACTCGATATCGCCGTCAGCTTCAACTAGAGCTTTCTTACACTCCATCATGCCAGCGGCGGTGCGCTCACGTAATTCTTTAACTAATGCTGCAGTAATAGCCATGATTTCTCTCCGCATGTATTTCGTTGCCAGGATGCCGCAACGAATATCAGTAAATAGTTCAAAAAAGGGGGCATTGCCCCCTTAGAATAGCTTATGTAGCCTGCTGATTAAGCTTCGTCAGCAGCTTCTACAAACTCGTCACTTTGATCGGCAGTAGTAGCGCTGCTCTGCTTGCCGTCAAGAACCGCATCAGCAACCGCTGCGCAGTATAGACGAATCGCACGAATCGCATCATCGTTACCAGGAATGATGTAATCCACGCCTTTAGGATTAGAATTGGTATCAACAACCGCAACAACTGGGATACCCATTTTGTTAGCTTCTGCGATAGCAATGTTTTCGTGGTCAGCGTCAATCACGAACAATACGTCAGGCAAACCGCCCATGTTCTTGATACCACCGATAGAAGCTTCCAATTTTTCCATCTCACGACGGCGCATCAAAGCTTCTTTCTTAGTCAAACGCTCAAAAGTGCCATCTTCAGACTGTTTTTCCAAGTCTTTCAAACGGTTAATTGAACCACGAATAGTTTTGTAGTTAGTCAACATACCGCCCAACCAGCGCTTATCAACGAAGAACTGACCTGAACGAGTCGCTTCTTCTTTAACAATTTCGCTAGCGGCACGCTTAGTACCAACAAACAGAATTTTACCTTTGTTCGAAGCAACTTTACCTAAGTAATTCAACGCGTCGTTGAACATAGGAACAGTTTCTTCAAGGTTGATGATATGGATCTTGTTACGCGCACCAAAGATATATGGACGCATTTGAGGGTTCCAGAAACGGGTTTTGTGACCGAAGTGCACGCCCGCCTGTAGCATGTCACGCATACTAACTTTAGACATAATAAATTCTCCGAATTTCGGGTTAAGCCTCCGCAAATCCCATTTCCCGACCCAAGCCAGCTTTAATCCGACTGAGCACCCCGGCAAATGTGTCGATTTGCGTGTGTAGTTTAGGTTTAGTGACACGAAATCCATCTAAAACAGACGCACTTACGAGCCACGGCGCGCTTTATACCATTTTTAAGGGTTTGAAGCAATTATTTATGTTGTATTTCTGCTTAAAACATCCCGCCATTGCTAGGCTTTAGAGCCGGCCAGCCTTTCCCTCGCTATCGTCATTGCGAGATCAAAGGCGACGTAGCAATCCCCATATTGGTAATCACATAGGATGGGTTAGCGCAGCGTAACCCATCAAAACAACCATAATCGGTGGGTTACGCTACGCTAACCCACCCTATAACGCTGTCCATGATTATCAAAGCATACTGTATGGTCCTTCACTCACTGGCCTAATAACAGTGCAAATCCGCCACCTAAAATCAAACTTGTTTCAAAAGACCAATGATAATAAAGTCTTAGGGGGCGATTCCTATAATCTATAGTTAAGTATTACATGAAAAAATTATTACTTTTTTGTTTTATTGTTCTTATTGCAGGCTGCTCTACCAAAAAAGAAGATGTTGTGTATGAGGTTGGCCCTGAATTCTTCAGTTCTGGAACCACAGTGAAAGACGTTCTGATTGGGCTATATTTAAAAGTGCCACCGGCAAAAATAGGTATTAAGCGAGCACAACTAATTAGTTTACTAGAGACTTCAGATGGGAAAGTTATTGCAAATAATAACTTCGTAATAATCGCAGAGTTTCCTACTGTAGGAACAATTCTTGAAGATGATTATAGCTATTGCCATATAGCTTATGGATTTAAGTTGGATGTTTATATGCACGGACCAAAGGTAATTGGGGATTGCTCCAATGTTAAAATAACAGGAAGTCGGGTTAAGAGAAATTGAGATATATACTAAATAGTGACTTACTATATTTTGCACTCTTATTAGCTTTAATATTGAATATTATTGCCTGCTATCGCGTCTTTCGCTCAGATTATTTTGATAAGCATCAAAAAGTAATCCAAGTTGTTTTAATTTGGATTCTACCCTGTATAGCAGCTATCGGTATTTTGTTGTTTTTATCTAATGAAGAAAAACCTAAAGGCCCGCCCTCAGAGTTTGGAGGCGGGACTCACGACAGCATAGGTGCGACAGGAGATGATTAGCAATCATAGGATAGCCATATTATTCATAGTAGCGGACAGCTTTCTGCGTCTCGTAACAATTATAAATTACTAAACAATAAAAACCTCTAATAAGGAAAACTAAGATGATGACAATCACTGATGCACAACAAGACATGCGACGTTCGTACTACGGCGGTGCGCCAGGTGTGGTGACTTCTGGCCTGATTTGGTTAATGGCTGGAATGGTCGCTGTTTATAGCACGCCGAAATACGGAATTGCTGCGCTGATTATTGGCGGCATGTTTATTTTTCCGCTTTCGCTCCTTCTTTGTAAGCTTTTCGGTGCTTCTGGCAAGCACGACAAAAACAACCCGTTAGGGCCTTTGGCAATGGAGGGTACTTTCTGGATGCTGCTATCGATACCGATTGCCTTTGCGGCATCGTTATACAGGGTTGAGTGGTTCTTTCCTGCTATGTTATTAGTTATTGGCGGGCGCTATTTAACCTTCTGTACACTTTATGGCATGAAAATCTATTGGATATTGGGTGGAACACTGGCCGTAGCAGGCTTTGTATTGGTTTTATTGTATGGTTCGACGATGCTGGGAGCATTTACTGGCGCGGCAATTGAACTTATATTCGGTAGCGTTATTTTTGCATCCTACAAACAGGAACTTATGACATCTTCGACCTGATTTGATATATAGAGTATCTATATTTAAAACACCCATCAGAATACTCAAGAGAGAGAACATTATGGATAACAAACAACCTGAACAGAATGATCAGAAGAAAGAACCGCAAACTTTTGTTGGCGCCTTTATGGCAGTGGGGGTTGGTGTTGGCGCCGCTTTAGGGGTCGCTTTGGATAATATCGCTCTGGGCATTCCGATTGGTATAGCGGTGGGTTTTGCAATTGGCTTGGCTATAGATGCAAAGAATAGGAAGTCAAAGTAGACTAATTCGCTCAACAGCTCTCACTCTCTACCCGCCTCTCTGAAAGTCTCGGAACCACGCGCTTCGGGCGCGTGACTGAAGCGCCCCCTAACCTTTGAGAATCTATCCGGCAATAACCTGTAAAACAACCTTTGCTGTTCAAAAATCATACTGGCCATTGTTTTAATTATGTTTTATAACTAGATTTAGTCTTTGGGGAGACTACACACTAATTACAATTCGAGGGAGTCATTATGACGTTTTTAGCTATTGTTCTTTCTATTTTCTTTACCTCTACGATACATGCCGCTGAGCAATCACAACCTTTCGATTACACCAAGATCAAGCCTGAGCATTTCGATAAACTTGAAGATGATCAACAGTTCACCGATGAGCAGGGATTGACCTTTAAAATTGAAAACACGAAATATGCTAGAGGCATTTATATTCAACATGAAGTAAATGGTAAAAAGCGCTGGAAGAAACATGGTGCTTTTTATCGCCTGTATGAAGGACGAGTTACTGAAATGCAGGAGTATGTATTGGGTGAGAAACATGGTTTAAGAGAAACCTACCGTAAAGATGGCAAGGTTCAGTTCCGACAGCATTACCAGCGTAACAAGGAACATGGCGTATCAGAGCAGTTTAATGACAAAGGCAACATTTTTGAAAGATGCGACTATGTTGAAGGGAAAAAGCACGGCAAGTGTTATCAATATCATTCAAATGGCGAAGTGAACTTTGCAAAAGACTATGTTGACGGAAAGCTTCATGGTCAGCTGTTGCAGTACAGAGCTAACGGCAAGCTTGTTGGTCGCTCCACTTATAATGAAGGTAAAAAAGTGGGTAAAACTGAGTGGACTCACTAAAAGGAGTATCGATGACTGAACTATTAAAAACTATCAGCGTAATGATTCTACTTTTGATACTTTCTGCCTGCTCTGACTATTCAACCTATAACGAGTGCGTCAGTTATAAGCTTGAAGAAGGTGAAAACAGAATCGTTGCAAGTACCAGCTGTGAGCGTGAGGTTCGCCAAGGAAAAATCGAGTGTGACGATTCTTACTGTTTACCCTGGTAGTTTGACCTGATATTTACATGCCCAATTAACACCACTAGGACTTTCCCTGGTCGTGGCCAAAAAACCGCCAATAATCACTGGCGGTTTTTGCTATCTAGTTTCCCTTGTTTCCTACAATTCGTTAGAATAGACCGCAAATTACGAGTTACCGTTTTAGCTTTCACTAACCCTTTGAATCATAAGGTTTTGTGCGAGCATCATTTGGGCAGAAGATGACGATTAAGATTAAAACTCCTGAAGAGATTGAAAAAATGCGTGTTGCCGGGCGTCTGGCGGCGGAAGTATTGGAAATAATCGGCGAGCACGTCAAGAAAGGCGTGACTACCGAAGAGCTGAATGACATCTGTCATGAGCATATTGTTAAGGTGCAAGGTTGCTACCCTGCACCTTTATATTATGGTGGCGCGCCCTACCCTGTGGCGTTGGGTGACGATGGCCAGCCTACCCAATCAGTACGCAATGGCGGTTTCCCAAAATCAGTCTGTACATCAGTCAATGATGTGGTATGTCACGGCATTCCTAATAAGAAGCCTCTGCGTAATGGCGATATCGTCAATATCGATGTGACGGTCATTAAAGATGGTTATCACGGCGATACCAGCAAGATGTTTGTGGTCGGTGAACCAACGCCTCAAGCCAAAAAGTTAATTGAAACGACTCAGGAAGCGTTGTATCTGGCTATTGATATGGTTAAGCCTGGCGTTCGCTTGGGTGATATTGGCGCCGCCATTCAGAAGTTCGCTGAAGGCAAAGGCTATTCGATTGTTCGCGAATATTGCGGTCACGGTATTGGCGATACCTTCCACGAAGAACCACAGGTCACTCACTATGGTCGCCCCGGTACCGGACTTGAGCTCAAAGAAGGCATGACTTTTACTATTGAGCCGATGGTTAATGCGGGCAAACGATTCGTGAAACACCACAAAAAAGACGGCTGGACAGTAATGACCAAGGATAAGTCTTTGTCTGCACAGTGGGAGCACACTTTATTGGTCACTGCGGATGGCGTTGAAGTTTTAACGCGCCGTAGCGATGAGCCTTTCAAATAAATCGTGGCCAGTCCTGATAAATACAATTATCTGCCGAAAGCTGCGGAGCTTCTTAAAAGTGCCGACTCGCGAGATCCTGGTGCTCGATTAAAAAGTTATAAGCGTTATTTGCAGGCTGGTCTTGATGCGCTTGTTAAGCAGTTTCAAAAAGGCACCCGCATCAACCAACTGCTAAAAGCTCGCAGCGCGTTACTGGATCATATTTTGATTTCCAGCTGGCAACAGTTTCAGGTCAATGGTCATTCGGCACTAGTTGCGGTTGGGGGTTACGGTCGAGAAGAATTACAGCCCTATTCTGATCTCGATATTCTGGTTTTATTAAATGAAGATTCTAGCTCTGAGCATACGCAAGAGTTAGAGGCCTGGTTAGCGTTTCTATGGGATATTGGGCTTGAAGTTGGGCATAGTGTTCGCACCGTTAGCCAATGTGAAGAGTTATCACGAACCGAAATTTCGGTTGCCACCAATCTAATCGAATCACGTTTCTTGTGTGGCGAAAATGTATTGTTCAAAGATCTGCTCAGAGTCATCAAATCGGATACCTTCTGGCCATCAGAAGAATTCTTTCAAGCAAAAGTCAGCGAACAGCGTGTACGCCACGCCAAATTTAAAGACACCTCGTTTAATCTTGAACCCAATATTAAATCCAACCCAGGCGGCCTGCGCGACTTGCAGGTCATGCAATGGATTACTTTAAAGCACTTTAAGACCAGCAGCTTGCATGACTTAATCGTTCATGGAATTTTTACTCGGCGCGAATACAAAAGCCTGATCAACCATCAGCAGTATCTCAATCGAGTACGCTTTGCTTTGCATGTGCTGTGTGACAAACGGGAAGATCGCCTACTGTTTGAGTATCAAAAGAAAGTGGCTGAATGGCTCGGCTACGAAGACGATTCGCACAAGCTCGCGGTCGAGCATATGATGCAACGCTATTATCGGGCTGTGATGTCAATTCGAAACTTGAATGAACTGTTTATTCAGGTATTTGAGCAAGAACATTTACGTTCTGACGAGCGTCAGCAAGTGATCGATCTGGATGATGACTTTTATATTTATAAAGGCCGTATTGGTGCTAATGACCCCGATCTGTTTTATAAAAAACCTCACTGCCTGATTAAAATCTTTCGTCATATTTCTTTGCACCCTGAAATTAATGAAATCGAAGCTCGAACGTTACGTATTATCCGCTCCAGCCAACAGATTATTAATGAGCAATACCGCAAAGACCCGATTAACATTAGTTTCTTCAAAGAATTTCTATCAACCAAGCAGCTAACTAGTCGCGGCTTTGCGTTGATGAAACGCACCAATGTTTTGGGTTCATTAATTCCTTTGTTTGCAAAAATTGAAGGTCAGATGCAGTTCGACTTGTTCCACGCCTATACTGTGGATGAGCATACGCTTTTTTTATTACGTCATATCATTCGCTACAACAGAACAGAGTTTCAGCAGGAGTTTCCGTTATGCAGCAAAATAATGAAAACTCTCGTTGATCCAACGCCTTTATATCTGGCTGCTATTTTCCACGATATCGGCAAAGGCCGTGGCGGTGATCATTCGGAGCTGGGTGCGGTTGATGCACTGGACTATGCGCAAAGTATTGGCCTTGAGCCACACATTTGCGAATTGATTTCATGGTTGGTCAAAAACCATCTGATCATGTCGCTGGTAGCGCA
>JAPHRL010000198.1 GCA_026195755.1 Kangiella sp.
AAATATGGTGGCGGTGCTTACCTGATTTATCTTGGAATCCAGATGTGGCGTTCACGTGGCAAAATGGTCATTGAGCTGAATGATGACGCCCCCAAAACTGTGTCTGGGCGACAGCTGGCAATGCAAGGTTTCGTTACTGCGATCGCCAACCCTAAAGGCTGGGCTTTTACCGTGTCTTTATTACCTTCATTTATTAACCCTGACCTGCCGATGCCACCACAGCTCGCTGCCCTGGTTGTCATCATATTATTAAGTGAATTTATGTTTTTGATGCTCTATGCCACCGGTGGCAAGACTTTAAGGCGAGTATTGCAGCGCAGCGATAACGTTCGATTGATCAACCGCCTCTCCGGTAGCTTGATGATGGCAGTCGGCATCTGGTTGGCACTGGGTTAGTGGAATGGTCAGAGGCTGCAACTGCAGCCTTGAAAGTTTTAACTTAACCTGCGAGAGCCAGCAATACACCCGCAGCGACAGCTGAGCCGATAACTCCTGCCACATTGGGACCCATGGCATGCATCAGTAAGAAGTTATGCTGATTGGCCTCTAAGCCTACTTTATTGACCACTCGAGCAGCCATAGGTACTGCTGAAACACCGGCTGCGCCGATCAATGGGTTGATAGGATTTTTGCTGAATTTACTGAGCAACTTAGCCATTAATACACCACAGGCGGTGCCGATTGAAAAAGCGATGGCTCCCAGCCCTAAAATCCCCAAGGTTTCCAAAGCTAGGAACTTTTCAGCCACTAACTTCGATCCCACACTTAAACCTAGAAATATGGTTACTATGTTAATCAAGGAGTTCTGTGCAGTATTACTAAGGCGCTCAACCACCCCACACTCACGCATTAAATTGCCAAGGCAGAACATCCCGATCAAGGGGGAGGCGGATGGTAAAAATATGACACAAAGCGCGAGTACAATAAGCGGGAACACTATTTTCTCGGTCTTACTCACATGGCGCAGTTGCTTCATTTCTATTTTTCGTTCTTCAGCATTAGTGAAGAGTCTCATGATGGGGGGCTGAATAATGGGAACCAGGGCCATGTAAGAATATGCAGCAACAGCAATGGCTCCGAGTAATTCTGGCGCTAGTTTTGACGCTAAAAAGATTGCCGTAGGTCCATCTGCCCCGCCGATAATTGCAATGGCCGAGGCGTCTTGTAAGGTAAATTCAAAACCGGGCACAGAGTTTAGGGCAATAGCACCAATCAGAGTTGCAAAAATACCAAACTGTGCGGCTGCACCTAAAAATAATGTTCGGGGATTCGCAATAAGCGCACCGAAGTCGGTCATGGCCCCTACCCCCATAAAGATAAGTAAAGGAGCGGCACCGCTAGCAACGGAGATCGTATAGAAGTTGTAGAGCATGCCATTAGTAAAGCCAGCGTCTCTTGCTATCTGCATACTGGCCAAACTGTTGGCTTGATTCGCCTGATAATAATCGTTAAGCAATTGAGCGCTATTTTGAAACTCTACATTAAGCGCACCAGCTATGGCTTGCATAACTTCTGGTTGTGCCAAATGAATTGCATTTTCAACAGCATCTAACGCCAGGCCTGCATTAGGAATATTGGCTAGAATGCCTCCAAAACCTATGGGGACTAATAATAAAGGTTCAAATTTTTTCGAGATTGCTAGGTAAAGTAATAAAAACCCGATGCCAATCATGACCAATTGACCCCAGGTAAAATTTGCAATACCGGTGTCTTGCCAAAGTTTTAATAAGCCGTCCATTAATATACTCGTTTAGTTTTATTGACTGGATACTATTTATAAAATGACTAAAGGCGTACCAACTTTTACTGAATCACCCTCGGCGACCAGTATTTCAGACACCACTCCGGAGTTGACTGCTTTGACTTCCGTTTCCATTTTCATGGCTTCTAAAATAATCAGAGTTTGACCGGCTTCAACCTGCTCGCCAACTTTAGTCTCTACTTTAAAAATATTCCCGGCCATAGGAGCTTCGAGTGCTTCACCATTTGACTGCACATTTGACGGAGCCTCGGTTTGAGAGGATTGAGACGCAGACTTGATATCAGCTATCTGTCCGTCCGGCGCAACCGTTACGGAAAAGTTTTTACCGTTAACGGACACCTGATAGGACTCAGGCCCTGACATCGTGCTAGTAGATGCTGACGGTTGATTGACGCTTGATTCTTCTCCACTACTCGTTTCGTTACTGGGCGCTGGCTCAAACGCTTCTGGATTGCCTTTGTTTTTAAGGAATTTAAGACCGATCTGCGGAAACAAAGCATAAGTAAGAACATTTTCAATTAACTCACCTTCCAGGCTGATGTTCTCTTTTTCAGCAATTTCCACCAGCTCATCGCTTAACTTTTCAAGCTCTGGCTCTAATAAATCAGCAGGACGTTCGGTGATAACCTCTTTACCATCAAGCACTCGCTGTTGCAGTTCTTCATTAACAGATGCCGGAGGCGTTCCATACTCTCCTTTTAATACCGCGGACGTTTCTTTGCTAATACTTTTATAACGTTCACCCGTTAACACATTCAGTACGGCCTGTGTGCCAACAATTTGCGAGGTTGGGGTGACGAGAGGTAAATACCCCAGATCTTTGCGAACCTTAGGAATTTCAGCCAGTACGGCGTCAAACTTATCTTCTGCGCCCTGCTCCTTAAGCTGACTTTCCATATTCGTCAACATGCCTCCGGGAACCTGCGATCTCAAAATACGAGAGTCGACACCTTTTAAACTGCCCTCCCACTGGGCGTATTTTGTGCGGACACTACGGAAGTAAGCCGCAATGTCTTCCAGCAGTGCCAAGTCTAGACCTGTGCTGCGTGAGGTTTCTTCAAAAATAGATACGATAGACTCGGTTGGCGAGTGGCCGTAGGTCATGCTCATGGATGAAATACTACTATCCACCATATCAATACCTGCTTCAGCAGCTTTCATTATGGTTGCAGTGCTTAAGCCAGTAGTCGCATGGCAATGCAAAGCAATAGGCACATTGACCGTTTCTTTTAAACGGCTGACCAACTCTTCTGCAACATAAGGTTTTAATAAGCCGGCCATATCTTTAATACAAATTGAGTGGGCGCCCATGTCTTCAATTTGCTTGGCCATATCAAGCCATTTGTCGATATTATGCACAGGGCTGACCGTATAGGATAAAGTCCCTTGAGCATGTTTGTCACAATCAACCGCGGCTTTAATGGCGGTTTTTAAGTTTCTCGGATCGTTCATTGCGTCGAATATACGGAACACATCCATACCATTAGCGGCGGCTCGCTCAACGAATGCTGTGACCACATCATCTGCGTAATGTCGGTATCCCAATATGTTTTGTGCACGAAACAGCATTTGCATCGGCGTGTTGGGCATCGCTTTTTTTAATTGCCTTAAGCGTTCCCATGGATCCTCTCCAAGATAACGGATACATGAATCAAAGGTCGCTCCGCCCCAGGTTTCTAGTGACCAAAAGCCAACCTGATCAAGTTTTTCTGCTATTGGGAGCATATCATCCAGGCGCATTCTGGTGGCAAACAACGACTGATGTGCATCTCTTAAAACAACATCGGTAACTTTTAAGGGTTTATCGTTCATTGCAATATTTATCCTTTCGAATTAGCTGAGCGTACAAATTATTGATGTTTTTTGTGGCTATGTTTTTTACGGTATTGATGAACGGCAGAGGTGATTGCCGCTACCACTTCATCATCAGTAGATGTATTTCGCTGTGTTGTAGACTCTGTTGAAGAGAGTGCTTCAGGCCAAAAGCGATTAATGACTTTTGAGGAAATATTGATGCAAATAACCAGCAATGTTAAAAAACAAAATACCGTTGTCATGCCAACCAGCATTAACGATAAACCGCTTATTAGTTCATTCATAAAAGCCCCTTTCTACTAACACAACACAATTAGCATAACCCAATTAGTACAACATAGTTTTTCTAGTCTAGCACGCGTATCAAGTGGAATGCAGTTAATCAAGTGAGGATACTTTTGTCAAATAAGCAGCAGTTATAGAGTTAATAAATCGTAGACCTCGTTGCTTAAAGGGCTGATTCTATCAAATAATAAATAATCCACTCTCTCATCCAAACAGCTTCCCCTGTTTTGAAGCCCTCGGCGTTTTGCTGTACAAGCTTTTGGCATTAAGGCACTCGCTTGGTGTACCGATACAATAAGCCCAATACCGCATAATATTTTGTAGATTATCAATTTTTTGATGCACCGGAGTCTTAGTTTGGATTTAATAGATTTAAAAAATTTGGTTTTCTTTACTACAGGCTATGTAGTTATCGGTAGAATTAAAGGATAGAGAAGAGTTATACCAACTCTTCAAATGCGGATTTAAGGATCTCTTTTGAATCAAAGTTTGGTTGCTTCACTTCAATATCTTCCATGCTGAAATCGATACCGGTATTTTCATTCCATTTAACCGGTACTTTGACACCCATTTCCATGTCGGGACCAAACTCTCCCAAAGACTTACGCCAAGGCC
>JAPHRL010000260.1 GCA_026195755.1 Kangiella sp.
ATCAGGTACCAACGTGACGTAAACAGGAAGATTGGTAGAATCGCCGCCATTGTTGGTTTCGTTGCTGCCCCAAATATCTATATTAGTGACAATATTCTGCCCATTGATAAGGCTATTGATTTGCGCTACCTGAGCAGCGTTATTATCTTTAAGGTAAGTAATGAAACTAAAAATACTGGTAAACGCTTCGCTGTCTTTTTGTTCGCTGGTTAGAACTTCATAAATAGGGAGCAGGCCAATGCTAGTCGTATCATCATTCAGGCCGTCATAAATATCATACAGAATAGCCTGCACAGAACCTTCGCTAAACCACCCTTTGTTTGAAACATTGTTATTTTCAACATTGATGGAAAAGCCTTGTGCTTGGCTAGAGCCAAAAGAATCTCGATAGTAGGGATCGTCAGTGATAATACCCGCCCAGGCATTACCAAAACCCTCTCCGAAAGCAACACGCATATCCAGTCGATCGCCCCCCGCATGCGAGCCGCCAATACTATCGGAGCGGGCTAAGTTATCTTCAAAATAATGCCCCCACTCGTGAATAATGACGTGACCATCATATTCATCGGTATCACTGTTAGCGGCCCCAAGCAGGTAGATCTGGCCATTACTATAATAGGAAGTACCAATTTGGCCCTGAGAAATATCACCAGATTGGGCTACATTGTTGATGCTCCAGTTGATATTAAGGGCTGGTAATATTATTGAGCTGTCTACAGCTTCTAATTTCTTGATGGTGTCGTAGACACGATCGAGAATATGGAAAGGAGCTGCAGCACGGGTCGAAGTATAGCTACTACCGCTCCAGCCGGAGGCTGCGTTAAGGTTTCTGGTTTGATCGGCGGTACCTGTTGTAAAAATGGCTGAGTCGAGAACATAAATGGCGCCACTGCTGGTATTGTCGATTACTTTAGTGTTCCAGCCGGGAGTGCCTGATTGAGTTAACTCAGCCCGCACACGGATCTTGACGTCGGTATTGGAGTTCAACTCGAAGCTATAATCACCATTTTCATCAGTTTTTGATGTTGCAATCACGCTGCTTCCCTGGAGCGCCTGAATAGTTGCACCTCGAACCGGATCCTGAGTAGCACTGTTGTAATCGAGTCCATTGGTTAAAGTGTTGTGCGGAACATTATCGTAAGTGATAGTGCCTGAAACTGTGACTTTTTCAGGTGCAGGTCCTGAAGGAGGAGGGCTTGAATCATCGCTACTATCACTGCTACAGGCAGTCAGGAATGCGAAGCTAGCCATTAATAAAGTGCCACGAATAAGCTGCATTGATATTCTCCAGGGTGAATATTGAAACAATGTTAAATTATCTACGCTGTATTTAATATGAACAAATCAACGTTCAATGTAAATGGTTACTCTGTAGAGTTGTGTTATTTAATAGCTTTGACTTTGATATTAACTGGGTTGGTCCAGTTGGATTATATTCAGAAAACAACAGCTTAGGGATAAAATGGTATTAAAGAGCACTTCTTCAGAGGTTTGTGGTGTTGCTTGTTCTGAGAAGTTGGTTTAAGGCTTCCATCACCTGATTATCCTGCTTATAGTTATTCAGAACATCGCCAGCTCGGGTAGAGGTTGGACTCTCTTGAGAGGTTTTTAGGGGCTCAAACTCAACCGTAATATCGGGAGTGATGCCAGAACCCTGTATCGATTTACCATCGGGGGTGTAATACAAGGAGGTGGTCAGCTTGACAGCATTACCACCGTGGATCGGTAATATGGTTTGCACCATGGCTTTGCCATAAGATTGGGTGCCTATGATGATGGCCCGGTGATGATCTTTGAGTGCACCCGCAACAATTTCTGAAGCCGAAGCAGAGCCACCATTGATTAATACTGCCATTGGCTTGCTTCGTAAAATGTCGCCGGAAGTTGCGGTATAAGATTCATTACCTTCGGGTAAGCGACCTTTAGTTGAAACAATCACGCCACCATCTAAAAACAGGTCGCTGACTTCAATGGCACCATCTAATAACCCCCCGGGGTTGTTGCGTAAATCTAGAATAAAACCAGAGAGTGAGCCTTTATAGTTTTTTTCCAGAGTAGCGATAGCTTTACTGAGGTCGTTGGCTGAACGTATCTGAAATTCGTTAATGTGGGCATAACCTATACCTTGTTCAAGCAATTGATATCGTACGCTGGTGGTATGGATAATTTGACGAGTAATGGTCATGGTTTGAGTTTTATTGTCAGCGGCCTTGATAACAACCAGTGTGACTTTACTGCCTGGTGGGCCACGCATAAGTTCTGAGCCTTCAACATCTGACATTCCCTGGGCTGGTCTTCCATCAATCTCAGTAATTATATCATTGACTTCAAGCCCTGATGCTTTTGCTGGAGACTCATCAACAATGGCCATCACTTTAATACCTTCCGGTAAGTGAACAGCTTCGATACCGATACCCGCATAGTCACCAGTGGCACTTTCTTCGAGTTGAGCAAACTCATCGGCATTGAGGAAGCTAGAATAGGGGTCAAGGTTATGCAGCATGCCGCGAATGGCACCATCAAGAATTTGCTTATCGGTTAGCTCATGAACATAAGACTTTTTGATTTCACCATAGACGTCGGCCAGTGCTGCCAATTCATCCAAAGGAAGAGTTTCTATGGCATTTTCAGGTGGGGCTTCCTGCGCTGGAGCTTGGGCATTGGGATGCTCTGCCAGGCCTGCTATTGGTAAGGCCATCAACCATAAGACAAAACAATATGCCATGCGCTTCATAATATTCCCTCAGAATTCTTCATAGAATTATTTAATCCAGCCTAGTGGATTTTGCGGTTTACCCTGGTAACGGATTTCAAAATATAAACCTGGCTCGGAACTGCCTCCGCTTCTACCTACGGTTGCTACAGGCTCTCCAGCTTCAACCCAATCCCCAGTGGATTTAAGCAGGCTTTCATTTTGTCCATAAAGAGATAGATAGCCTTGGCCATGGTCGATAATAACCATTAGTCCAAACCCGCGCAACCAATCTGCAAAAACGACTTGTCCATTGTGAATAGAGTGCACATTTTGTCCGGAAGATGCACTAATAACAATGCCATTCCATTGCACTTTATTTTCGAATTTATTACTTCCAAAGCGGTGTTCGATCGTCCCTTTAACAGGCCAGTTCAATTTATTCTTATGTTTAGCCAATCCTTTAAGAGATTGTTTGGGTGCAAATTCCTCGAGCGTTTGTTGCAATGATGAAATGATGCTTTGTAGTTCTTGCTCATCTTTTCTTAGTTGCGCCAAGCGAGAATTTTGGTTTTGGTATTCTTCTTTGAGTTCCTGTAAAGCTGCAGTCTGTTGAGATTTTAATGAAAGCTGTTGGGTCACTTGTTGCTTTTGTCTTGCTTCAAGCTCTGTTAATTCTAATGTGGTGGTGTTGATTTTTTGCTCGACATCTTGCAGTTCTTGCAGGGTTTTTTGTAATGCCTCAATGTCACGAATACGAGCCTCATTAAGATAGCGGTAATATTGTAACATACGGGAAATCTTCGCAGGATCTTCCTGGTTCAAAAGAAGCTTAATGTATTCTTCTTGACCGGCGATATAGGCGCTGCGTAGTTGAGAAGAAAGCTGCTTTCTTTGTTGCTCTTTGAGGATGTTTTTTTCAGTTTTCTGTTTTTTTAGTTGATCAAGCTGTCTTTTGTTGTGTGTGATTTTACTTTGGGTGTCACGTAGTTTCTTGCTGACCGAAGACAGCTTAACGTCAATAGCCTGGATGGCTTTTTCAGTGTCACTTTGCTGACTGCGGTTTTCGGCTAAACGCTTTTGGAGTTGTCCAATGACCTGTTTTAACTGTTGCAGTTCTTGTTCTGCTTGCTCTTGATTCTGAGCGGTATGCCCCGAAGGTGACAATAGCAATGCGAGCACCAACAGTAGTAACTGTGGTGCCGATTTGAAAAAAGAGTGAACCCGGTAATCAGTTAACTTCAAAAATAGGACGCCCCGTCATTTCTTCAGGAATGGGTAACCCCATCAAGCTTAACATGGTTGGTGCCAGGTCCGAGAGGACTCCATCGCGAATCTTAACAGTTGCTTTGCGACCAACATAAAGTAATGGCACCGGTTCATTGGTGTGTGCTGTATGAGCTTGCCCAGTTGAGGCATCTGCCATTTTCTCAGCATTGCCATGGTCAGCGGTAATTAGGGCTTCACCACCAACTTTTTCCAGCGCTTCGACAATGCGACCAATGCACACGTCCAACGCTTCGATGGCTTTCACAGTGGCGTCGAAGTTTCCGGTATGGCCTACCATGTCCGGATTGGCAAAGTTGCAGACAATCACATCAAAACTTTGGTTTTCGATAACTTCAACTAAATGGTTCGTGACCAGAGCGGCATTCATTTCTGGTTGCAGGTCATAAGTTGCTACCTGCGGTGAGGGTATGAGCTTTCGAACTTCGCCAGTAAAGGGGTCTTCGCGGCCACCATTAAAGAAGAAAGTCACGTGGGCATATTTTTCAGTTTCTGCAATGCGTAACTGTTTCTTGCCGAGCTTCATCAGGTGCTCACCTAGTACATTGGTCATAGCAATCGGAGGATAGGCGACGCTTGCAGCTATGTCGGAAGCATATTCGGTGAGCATGACAAAGTCTGCTAGTTGTGGACGAGCATTGCGAGAGAAGCCATCAAAGTCATCATTGACAAAAGTTTTGCTTAACTGGCGCGCCCGGTCCGCACGGTAGTTCATGAAAATGACGCTGTCGCCATCTTCTATAGCTGCAGGTTCACCGATGGTGGTGGCATTTACAAATTCATCATTTTCATCACGCGCATAAGCCGCTTGTAAGCCCGAGACTGCATCATCCGCATGATAAGTGGCTTTGCCTTCGGTCAGCATCTCATAGGCTGCTTCGATTCGTTCCCAACGATTGTCGCGATCCATAGCAAAGTAACGGCCAATGATACTGGCTATACGCCCCACGCCCTGCTGCTCGCAAACTTGCTGCATCAATTGCAAGCTGGCTTCTGCACTTCTCGGCGGCATATCACGGCCATCCAGAAAGGCATGAATATAAACCTGCTTAGCGCCACGCTGGTGACAAAGTTTGAGTGCGGCATGAAAATGCTCTTCGTGGCTGTGTACACCTCCTGGAGAGAGCAAACCCATTAAATGCACGGCTTTATTGTGGGCAACTGCTTTATCTATTGCGCTTACTAAGGCTTGGTTTTCGAAAAAGTCACCATCCACAATCGCTTTGCTGATACGGGTGTAATCCTGATAAACCACCCGGCCTGCGCCTAGGTTTAAGTGACCCACTTCGGAGTTGCCCATTTGACCCTCGGGTAGACCGACGTCGGTACCAGAGCCTGAAATCAAGGTATGACTATATTGTTGCCAATATTTATCCCAGTTCGGTGTGTTGGCTGCCATGATGGCATTATCAGTTGGATCTTCGCTGTAACCCCAACCATCAAGGATGATTAAGGCCATAGGTTTTGGCGCATTGCTCATGGGTTTTTAATTTAGCTTACTAACGATGGCGCTATTGTACCTTTTGGCTGGTTGCTAGACCAGCGGGTGCGAAAAGATAAACTTAATTACATAAAAACAATTGATTTCATTGTAAAAAACTCCCTATAGTTAATCCTTTAATTATTCCAATAAATAAAGAGGATGAGTGATGGAAGCAGGTCTAATAATTACAATTGTATTGGTGTTGTTCGTTGTATTTCTTTTATTTTCCGGCGTTAAAACGGTGGTTCAGGGCTTTGAATATACCGTTGAGCGTTTTGGGAAGTATCGTAAAACCTTGTCGCCAGGTTTGCACTTGATTGTGCCTGTGGTCGATAAAATCGGCGCAACGGTCAATATGAAAGAGCAGGTACTGGATATCCCTGCACAACAGGTCATTTCACAGGATAACGCGACTGTCACGATTGATGCAGTGTGCTTCTTCCAGGTGATCGACCCGATTAAAGCGACCTATGAAGTGAATGAATTGCCTCGTGCTATGCAGAATCTGGTGCAAACTAACATTCGTACTGTCTTGGGTAGTATGGATCTGGATTGGATGCTGTCGAAGCGTGATGAAATCAATGCGCGAATTTTGACCATTGTTGATGAAGCAACCAATCCTTGGGGTGTGAAAGTGACTCGTATAGAGATTAAAGACATTTTACCACCACGAGATCTGGTTGATGCGATGGCGCAACAGATGAAAGCAGAACGTTTAAAGCGAGCTCAAATCCTTGATGCTGAGGGAACCAAGCAGTCAGAAATTTTGGAAGCGGAGGGTATGAAGCAATCGTCAATCCTTCGAGCGGAAGGGGAAAAAGAAGCTGCCTTCCGTGAAGCGGAAGCACGTGAGCGTCAGGCTGAAGCGGAAGCCAATGCAACGCAAATGGTGTCAAAAGCAATTGCTGAAGGCAATGTGCAGGCGATTAACTATTTTGTTGCACAAAAATACGTGGATGCGCTGGCAAAAATAGCAACCTCTGATAACCAGAAATTATTAATGTTGCCTCTGGAAGCATCTTCAGTAATTGGCTCGATAGCGGGTATTGCTGAGATTGCTAAAGAGACATTCGACAAAAACAAGGGGTAGTTATGGAGTTTTTCCAGCAAATTGAATATTGGCACTGGCTGGTGTTTGGGCTGGTGCTGTTGATCCTGGAGATGTTTGCGCCAGGCGCTATTATGCTCTGGTTTGGGGTGGGAGCGCTGGTGGTCGGTGTTTTACAATTACTAATTCCGGGGCTGATGCCTCCTGAGATTCAGTGGCTTGTTTTTTCATTGATATCGGTCGCCAGTCTACTTTTATGGAAGCTATACGCCAAGAAGCACAAGCTCGATCAGGATGATGACTCAGGTTATTTAAATCAGCGCAGTAAGTCATTGGTCGGACGAGAGTTTAACTTAAGCAATGCGATTGTGAATGGCGTGGGTAAGGTTAAGGTAGGTGACTCCTACTGGCGCGTCGAGGGCCCTGATTTAGGCGAAGGGCACAAGGTCAAAGTTATTGGCTTTGAAGGGGCGACCTTGAAGGTTGAAGCCGTCAATTCCGATGTTTAGAGACTTTTTACTGCTCATAAACTGTTCATAAATTACGGAGGCTGAAGCCTCCGTTCTTGTCTTAAAATAGTGATATTTTGGCTACAGGACTCTATGGGATCTAGGCCTTGGCGCTGTTTTGTGTATAATGCGCTGTCTCTATTTTGTGAAATCCAAAGGCTTATCAGCAGATGCAACAACTACTCGAGTTTTACGGTAATCATCCTATTTTGGGTACTGCCTGGCTGGCATTCGCCGTACTAATAATTATTAGCTTGATTAAAACCGCAACCAGTGGCTCTAAGTCATTGACGCCATTAGTCATGACACAGATGATCAATAAACAGAATGCCGTGGTCGTCGACCTGCGAGCTATTGCGGATTTCAACAAGGGGCATATTCCGGGTTCGATTAATATCCCTTTTGGCAAGCTCAAGGATCGTATGAAGGACCTTGAAAAACATAAAGAGACCCCCATCATTATGGTCTGTAACGCGGGCGTGCAAGCAGGTAGCGCTGCAATGCAACTCAGGAAAAACGGGTTCTCCGAAGTACATAAGCTAAAAGGTGGAATCCAGTCCTGGACTACAGAAAGCTTGCCTTTAGCAAAAGGCTAAGCTAAAACATTCGACAATATTTGAGAGCTAAGATGTCACAAGTAACCATTTACACCACTCGTTACTGTCCATTCTGTGTCAGAGCGAAAGCGTTATTAGATGAATTACAGGTTGAATATAAAGAAATTCCTGTGGATGGAGACCCGGAGCTGCGAGCTCATATGGAATCTCTTACCGGAGGTTACACAGTTCCTCAAATCATTATCAAAGAAGGTGCAATCGGTGGCTGTGATGACCTGTATGCATTACACCGCAAGGGTGAGTTATTGCCACTGTTGCAGGACAATAATTAATACGAATTAACATTAAGAGAGAATATTATGGCAGAGCAAGATCAAAACATTGGAAATAATGGTGAACAAGCAGTTGATACTCCAGAAGGTGCGCAGCTTGTAATCCAGTCAGTCTATGCAAAAGATGTTTCTTTTGAAGCTCCAAATTCACCAGAGATTTTTTTAGAGGAATACAAGCCAAGCTTGGATGTGAATCTTAACAATAAAGTTAAAGATTTAGATAACGACAGCTATGAAGTTGAGTTGCAAGTAACGGTAACCGCCAAAAATGGTGAGAAAACTGCCTACATCACTGAAGTAAAGTATGGTGGTGTCTTTGGTATCAAGGGAATGGAAGATGAAGTCAGAAATCGTATGTTAAGAACTTTCTGCTGTGAGCAGTTACTTCCATACGTGCGTGAAGCAATTTCTGAAACGATCGCACGTGGTGGCTTCCCTCGCTTTACCTTGCAACCGATTAACTTTAATGCTTTGTTTGAGCAAGCTATGCAACAAGCCAAGCAACAGCAAGCAGGTCAAGGCGAAGCAAACGCTTAATGTCTGCTCAACTCTCCTTTGCGGTTCTTGGAGCTGGTTCTTACGGAACCGCATTGGCAGTTTTGCTTGCCCGCAACGGCCACAGGGTTCAGTTGTGGGCTCGTAATTCTGAGCACGTTGTAGAAATGCAGCAGGCAAAACAGAATTCAAAATATCTTCCCGATGTTTCTTTCCCCGATAACTTATTAGTCACCGAGCAGATGGATGTCGCCTTGAGTGGACACCCCATCATTTTGGTTGCAGTTCCCAGTCATGCGTTTCGCGATACCCTTCATCTGATCAAGCCTTATGTTGATCAAGACAGCAAACTGGTATGGGCTAGTAAAGGTCTTGATCCAGAAAGCGGCGATTTACTAGGTAATGTGCTGATAAATATTTTAGGCGATGCGATGCCACACGCCATTTTATCTGGTCCAACATTTGCTAAAGAAATGGCTATTGGTATGCCTACCGCTATTACTCTTGCGGCAAATAATAATGACTTTGCAGAACAATTAGCTTTGGCCCTACATAACGACCGCTTTAGGGTCTATACCAGCGATGATATTGTCGGTGTGCAAGTGGGGGGAGCGGTTAAAAATGTTGTAGCCATTGGCGCCGGTATTGCAGATGGACTGGGGTATGGTGCTAATGCACGAACCGCTCTGATTACTCGTGGTCTCGTTGAAATGACTCGTTTAGGAGTAGCGGCGGGCGGTAAGCCAGAAACCTTCAACGGAATGGCCGGAATGGGCGATCTGGTGTTAACCTGTACCGATAATCAATCACGCAACCGTCGCTTTGGTTTAGCCCTGGGAAAAGGGGCCAGTCGCGATGAGGCTGAGCATGCTATTGGCCAGGTGGTTGAGGGGGTTCGCAATGCCAAGGAGGTAAAGATGCTGGCTGAGCGTCTCGGTGTTGAAATGCCTATCAGTGATGCTATCTACCGCATTATTTATGAAGGGGTCGATGCCCGTCAGGCAGCCCATGAGCTTTTGACTCGCGACCTTAAATCAGAAGGGTTGGAGTAATTAGCTGTTATTCAAGAGAAAGAAATACAATAACCCCCTCAAAATTAAATACGGATATTAAGTTGATAGAGCCGCAGATTGTCAAAAAGACAAATGGATGGCTTTTAGCTTTTATCAAGATAGTATAAAAAATTGCCAGTGCTAATTTAAAGCTCAAAAATACCCCAATAGGCCACCATTTTATGCCCATAAAAGGGAGGTCGTTTAAATGATGAGCGTGGCGTAAGAGATAAACGTTAACTATCAGATAAGCTAAAAAGGCAATTGCAAAATAACTTGCAGAGCCTATATCCAATAAAGGCATATCAATCCTTACAGAAACCCCTCAAAATCTCCCTGTCGCAACACTTCGTAAGTTACAATAGCCACGGTATTGGAAAGATTCAAACTGCGACTATCGGGCCGCATTGGGATTCTCAGCAGATGTTCCCCCATGTCATCTAAGATATGATTGGGCAGACCTCGAGTTTCCGGGCCGAACATCAAATAATCCCCATCCTGATAGTTAACCTGATGAAAGTAATGTTTGGCTTTGGTGCTCAGGCCGAATAATCGCTTGGGCTGCTCGGCATCGAGAAACTCTTGATAGCTCTCATGAATTTTAACTTGCGCCCATTCGTGATAATCAAGGCCAGCGCGACGCATTCGCTTATCATCAATCTCAAAGCCTAATGGTTTGATTAAATGGAGCTGAAAGCCAGTATTGGCACATAAGCGAATAATGTTGCCGGTATTAGGCGGAATTTCGGGTTCAAATAAAACGATATGGTACATTCAGTCGTTATCCTGCTGTTGCCATTGCTGAAGCTTGCGAGTCAAAGTATTGCGTCCCCAGCCCAGTAACTTAGCTGCTTTTTGTTTGTGGCCCTGAGTCAGGCGAAGAGCATTGTCCACCATAAAGCGTTCAAAATCATCCTGAATTTGCTGCAGTATTCCAGTTTGTCCTTGGTGGTAATGTTGTTCGATGGTCTTGTGAATTTGTTGCTGCCAAGCTGGCAAATGGGTGTTGGGTAGTTGACTGTCGAGAGCCTTTCGACAAATGTCGATGACCTGATTAATATTGAATGGTTTTGGCAAGTAATCAAAAGCACCTAGCTCATGAGTCTGGGTACCGATGTCTGTATCGGCATAAGCGGTGATCATTATTACTGGCAGACTCGGATGCGACTGGTTAAGCTTTTCGAGTAACTCTAGTCCACTCATACCTGACATTTGAATATCGGTAATCACAATATTGGGTTGATGTATGTTGACCAGCTCAATAGCCTCAGCTCCGTTATCACAAGAAATGACTTTAAATTCGGCATTGTGCAGTGCGCGTGCTAACACCCAGCGAATTGAGCTGTCGTCATCCACCACCAGTATTGTCGCATGTTCATTCATCATTTCTGACTCGAGCCTCGACTTGATTGTTGATAACTGGCAGGTAGATAGAGAAAACAGTATTGGCTGAGTCACTGACAAACTCAATGATCCCCTCTTGTTGCTGAATCAAGCTTTGAGCGATGCCCAATCCGAGCCCGCTACTCTGTTTGCCGCTAATAAGAGGGACGAACACATTAGGTTGAAGTGCGGGATCTATGCCAGGGCCATTATCAATAACATCAATGCGAATGGTTAGTGGGTACTGATTGATGCCAATGCTGTGACGTGGAATAGCGCGTGTTTTGAGAATGACCGTCGCCTGTTGCTGCGATGAGCAGGCGTCAATGGCGTTTTGAACCACATTAAGTAAAGCCTGATAGACGGATTCTGGTGCAATGTTTAATTCAGGAAGACTGGGGTCATAATCTTTTAGTAATCTGATATTAGCGGGCAGGCTAATGCTACATAAGTCATAAACCTGTTCGCTGATCTCATGAATATTGATCAATACCTTGCTGGCCTTCTTGCCACCGAGCAACATGCGATCAACCAGCTTAGCAAGACGCTCAATTTCATGTTGGATAATGTCAGTAAACTCTTGCTGCTCTGCGGGCAGCTCTTGTGCTAAAAGCTGGGCTGCTCCAGCAATCCCGCTTAACGGGTTTTTGACCTCGTGCGCCAGCTGTGCCAGCAACTGATTATTAATCTGATTTTGTTGCAGTATCCCCAGTTCGTGTTGGTATCGTTTAATGCTTTGCCTGTCTTGCCATTCGACCATCAGGTAGGGCTTGTCGAGATGAATCCAGTGTCCGGTGAAGTTAGCGACAATATTTCGACCATTCAGTAGTTCTAGCCTTAAATCATCCTGAGCAAAACTACCATTCTCTTTCAGTGTTTTCAGCAATTCGCGGAGCGGAAGGCTGTCGCTGGCTATGAAGTAGCCATAGCGTTGACCGAGCAAAACTTTGGCAGTGGTCCGCAGGGCACTTTCTGCAGTTTGGTTGAGATAGGCAAAGCGGCCATGGGTATCGAATAGCATGACCGCTGTGGAAAGCTGATCGAGTAGAGCCTTGGTATCCATCAAAGACGTTCGGTAGGGGAAAGAGGTGTTTAGTATAGCAAGCAAACTCTATCGGCGCACCAAAATGGTGCGCGCTAAGGCTTTATGCTTTATAACATTCACCAGAAAGCTAATTTCCAGAGAGGTAAAATGTTACAGGCTTAGAGGTTTGAATAACGTTCTTGGTTTGATCATGAATTATTACGGCAGTTAGTTCATGAGAACCGTAATCCATACCCAGCAAATTGAAATAAGGAATTTTTTGATCTTGCCCAACGCGCGCGCCGTCAATGTGTAATCGAATACTATGTTCAGGCCGTATTTGCGGGGATATGTCGACTACAACATTCATAGAGCCGTCCAGAGAGCGAATTCTCTCATCATTATTGGGGCTGTTAATAGCAAAATTATCGTATTGGATTTTTATTTCGCTAGTCTGATTAGCGTTGGATGGTGGCGCATCACCGGAATGTGTGCGAGGGCCTGCAATCACATTTTTGTTGGTTTGAACGGTGACTGCTTCAGCATCATCACTTGGTTTATCTGTAAAGGTGACGTTACCATCTTTATCAACTTTTTTGTATAGCACGGTGGCGCCCGCCTGTGTTAGACAAACAGAACTGATTATGAGCAGTGACACTTTAAGTAAGAGTGGAGCTTTAAGAGACATCAAAATCTCCCTATGAATGATTTTCTGATTGACAAAGTATTAGTCAGTTGAGGTTTGGTGTCAAAATAAAAAAGCCCAGCATGTGCTGGGCTTTGCAGGTTACTTAACTTTTGTTTACAAGCTGTAGTACATATCAAACTCAATTGGATGAGTTGTCATATTTAAACGTTCGATATCGGCACGCTTGAGTTCAATATAGGCGTCTAGCATATCGTCAGAAAAAACGCCGCCACGAGTTAAGAATTCACGGTCTGCATCTAATGCATCTAAGGCTTGCTCTAATGATTTGGCAACCGTCGGGATTGCTTTTGCTTCTTCAGCAGGCAAATCGTACAAGTCTTTATCCATTGAATCACCAGGATGGATCTTGTTTTGGATACCGTCCAGGCCTGCCATCATCAATGCTGCGAAACCTAAATATGGGTTAGCCATTGGGTCTGGAAAGCGCACTTCGATACGGCGTGCCTTTGCACTGGTAACGTGTGGGATACGAATTGATGCTGAGCGGTTGTTTGCTGAGTAGGCCAGCATAACCGGGGCTTCAAAGCCAGGAACCAGACGCTTGTATGAGTTGGTAGAAGGATTGGTGATGGCGTTAAGTGCACGTGCATGCTTGATAATACCACCAATGTAATACAAGGCTTCTTCGGAAAGGCCAGAGTATTTGTCACCAGCGAAAAGATTTTTCCCATCTTTTGCTAATGACATATGTACGTGCATACCGGTACCGTTATCGCCAACGATTGGCTTCGGCATAAATGTTGCGGTTTTGCCGTAAGCATGAGCCACGTTATGAATCACATACTTGAGAATTTGAACTTCATCTGCTTTTTTCATCAGCGTGTTAAATTCAGTAGCGATTTCATTTTGTCCGCCGGTAGCAACTTCATGGTGGTGAGCTTCAATGCGTAAACCCATTTGCTCCATCACCAGACACATTTGCGAACGAATATCTTGTGATGAATCTACCGGTGGTACGGGGAAGTAACCGCCTTTGACTCGTGGACGGTGTGCATAGTTTCCGCCTTCATAAGACTTGTCAGAATTCCAGGCTGCTTCGGGATCATCTATCTTAACGAATGAACCGCTCATATCCGTTTTAAAGCGAACATCTTCGAACATGAAAAATTCGGGTTCGGGGCCAAAGTATGCTGTGTCAGCCACGCCTGTGGATTTTAAGTACTCTTCTGCACGACGAGCCACGGAGCGAGGATCACGATCGTAACCTGTCATGGTGGAGGGCTCTAAAATATCACAGCGTAAATTTAATGTTGAATCTTCAAAGAAAGGATCCATAACAGCAGATTCTGAGTCAGGCATTAACACCATGTCCGACTCATTGATGCCTTTCCAACCAGCGATTGAAGAACCATCGAACATCTTCCCTTCAGTTAACATTTCTTCATCAACTAGACGTGCAGGGATGGTGACGTGCTGTTCCTTGCCTTTGGTGTCGGTAAAACGAAGGTCGACAAACTTAACATCCATCTCTTCAATCATTTTAAGAACGTTTTCAACTGACATTACTTTTGCTCCAGTGTGTCAAAAAAGAATTTTATGGGATGTATTATAGTCAGGTCAGAAGATTATAACTAATGCAAAAGCAGAGAATAGCAAAACTCCCTGCACCAAAATGGTGCGCTATAAAAGAGGGTTAGACTGAACCGAAAGCGGGGTTTTTTCATTCTGTGAAAAGTCGTTTGAAAGCTGCTTAAAAAACAAACAACGCTAAATATTTTTTTTCCCCCAGATCAAGCTTCGAACTACCGTCATTAAAGGGGCGCTGGCTTTCGTTAAGACACCACTGAAATGTAAAACTTGTTGACCGACTATAGAAAATTGTGATAACTATAGCATTCTCCAAGGCTGTGTTTGGCCGTGGTACTTTATTGTGGCGCGATAAAATACAGACTTGGGTAAAAAAGAAAGAAAATTTACCAACTTATCTATAGGTAGGATTTTATGACTAACAAGACAATGATAGCTAAAGCAGTTAAGTACGCTTTATATAGCGGCTTTGCAGCTTCAATGGCTGTTGCAGCTCCAGCATCTTTCGCTGCGGAAGAAGAAGCTGAAGATACTGAAACAGTTGTTGTAACGGGTTCTCGTTTAAAAAGAACTGACGTTGAAGGTGCAAACCCAGTTACAGTAATCACGCGCGAGCAAATCGAACTTTCTGGTGAGATTTCAGCAGCTGAATTGCTACGTAACACAACTTTTAATACAACAGGTTCGTTCCGTCCACAGTCTGGCTCTTCTGCACAGGGTGTTGCGATGATTGACCTACGTGGTATTGGTTCTTCTCGTTCATTAGTATTGGTTGATGGCCGTCGTTTGACTATGTCTCCATCAACGGGTTCTAGCCAAGATTTGAACTCAATCCCAATGGGCGCAATTGAGCGTGTTGAGATTTTGACTGATGGCGCATCAGCGATCTACGGTTCTGACGCAATCGGTGGTGTTGTCAACGTAATCACTCGTAAAGATTACAACGGCGCAGAAATCAGCTTACAAAAAGGCGAGCCAAGCATTCCAACTGAAGGCGGCGAGCGTGAAGCTGGTAGCGTAATTTTCGGTTCATCAAATGATACTACTAGCATCTTAGGTGGTGTTTCATGGAATAAGCGCGAAATCGTTTTCCAACGTGCATTCCCATGGGTTGAGTCAGGCGCTTCTATCTACGGCAACAACTGGACATATCCTGATTTCAGTAATGCATTTACTGCAATCCCAGGCGGTTGTAACGAAGACAACTTCTTTGCAAATGGTGCGGCGTGTTCTTATAACTTCAACGCAACCAATGCAAACGAAGCTTCATCTACCAACGAAGCTTTATATTTGAAAGCTAGTCACATGGTAAATGATGATTGGTCTATCTATGCTAATGCAACGATTGCTAAAAACGATTCATTCGGTCGTTACGCTCCTGCTCCTGATTCAAACTACTTCTATTCAGGTTTAATCACTCCAGCAGATAGCTACAACAACCCGACTAACCCAGATGCTTGGATGTATGATCCTAACAACCCTAACGCGGTTGCATATGATGCATCAGTTGGTCCTAACGATGAAATGTTCTTCTTCCACCGCTTCGCGGCAGCTGGTAACCGTGATAACACTGTACAAAATGAGAACATTGACTTCTTGTTCGGTACAACAGGTTATGTTGGTGATGTAGAGCTAGATTTCAGCATGCGTCGTGTACGTAACCAAACAATTGAAGTTGGTAACGGATACTTAGCTGCTCAAACAGCTTGGACATTCGTAAATGACTTTAACCCAGGTTATGCAATATACGGCGATAACACTAGTACGTTTGACCCAGCTACATACCGTTATGGTTATGACATTCAGAACCCTTCGTCAAACCCTACTGAGGTTCTACGTGGTTCAGTAGTAACGACTTCACGTATCAGTAACTTTAATTTTGACGAAATCTTTGCTTCTGCAGCATTTGATATCGGTGAATTAGATGGTGGCACTATCCAGATGTTCGTGGGTGCTGACCGTCGTGAAG
>JAPHRL010000137.1 GCA_026195755.1 Kangiella sp.
TCGAAACTCGAAACTCGAAACTCGAAACTATGAACTGGAATTGATATGAGTCACGCATCACCATTAATTGAAAATGACATTCTTTCTTACCTTGAGCAGCATGAAAACAAAGAGTTACTGCGCTTTATAACCTGCGGTAGCGTTGATGATGGTAAAAGTACGCTAATTGGTCGCTTGTTACACGACAGCAAAATGATCTTTGAAGATCAGTTGGCGGCCATTACTGAGGACAGTAAAAAGT
Organism: Kangiella sp.; assembly: GCA_026195755.1. Taxonomy (GTDB): domain Bacteria; phylum Pseudomonadota; class Gammaproteobacteria; order Enterobacterales; family Kangiellaceae; genus Kangiella. Next base: position 242 of record JAPHRL010000137.1, read on the forward strand.
CAGGAACAACTGGTGATAAGGTTGATTTGGCATTGCTGGTCGATGGTTTGCAATCTGAACGTGAGCAGGGCATTACCATTGATGTAGCCTATCGTTATTTTTCGACCGACAAACGCAAGTTCATTATCGCCGACACTCCAGGGCATGAACAATATACACGTAATATGGCAACCGGTGCTTCAACCTCGGATCTTGCGATTATCCTGATTGATGCTCGTTATGGTGTGCAAACACAAACCCGTCGTCATAGTTTTATCTGCTCTTTGTTAGGCATTAAACATGTCATCGTGGCAGTGAATAAAATGGATTTGGTTGATTACTCCCAGGACGTTTATAAATCAATTCAGGCTGATTATTTGAAATTAGCCGGTACTTTGGATATTCCTGATATTCGCTTTGTACCGATTTCCGCACTGGATGGTGATAATGTGGTTAACCCAAGCGAGAACATGAAATGGTTCCGTGGTTCGCCTTTGATGCACTACCTTGAGATTACTGAAATAGCTCATGATATCAATTTAGAAGATTTCCGATTCCCCGTTCAGTATGTGAATCGACCTAACCTGAATTTCCGCGGCTATGCCGGTAGCATTACATCGGGCACTATTCGAGTCGGTGATACGGTTCGCGCATTACCCTCTGGCAAGTTGAATACGATCAAATCAATAGTCACTTTCGAAGGCGAGCTTGAAGAAGCAACTGCGCCAATGGCTGTTACCCTAACATTGAATGATGAAATCGATATTAGTCGTGGTGATATGATCGTGAAAAAGGATAACTTGCCACACGTTTCTTCTCGGATGCGTGCAAAAGTTGTCTGGATGCATGAACAACCAATGACGGAACATAAAGAATACTATATTAAGTTTAACAGCAAATTGACTTCAGGTGAGTTTGATAAAATACATCATCGTATTGATGTCAATACCATGGCTGAACATCCCGCGGGTCAATTAGAGCTAAATGAAATTGGTTTGGTTGATCTTGAGGTGGGTGAAAAAGTGATGTTTGACGACTATCGTTCAAATCATAAAACCGGCGCCTTTATCATCATCGACCGATTGAGTAACGTGACAGTGGGCGCAGGCATGATTGAAGAGCCTCTCTCGGATTCTGAAGAGCCAAGTGCTCCAGTCGATGTGAGTGCGTTTGAATTGGAGCTTAATCAATTTGTCAGAAAGCACTTCCCACACTGGGGTGCCAAAGATATTTCGAATACTAAATAGCAACTGTTGAAAGCGGTATGCTACTAGAGCAAGCCTACGTTTTTAGCGTTATCCTAGCCATGTTGGTTGGGCTGGTTTTTAACCTTGCCCGCCCTGCATGGCTTTTTTCGTTAGCAGCATTAGCCCTGTACTTCCCGGGCTTCGTTCCTGCTGAGCGCTTCTTCAGTCATGCGGTCAATCCAGCGGTATTAACTTTAGTGTTATTGCTGGTTTGCTCTATCGCGCTGGAGCGAACTCGTGCGTTAGCTTGGGTTAGTAAACAATTATTCAGTAAAAGTCAGTTTGTCACTTTGACTAAGATGGGTGGCTTAGTGGCTGCCAGTTCAGCATTCTTAAATAACACCGCGATTGTTGCTTCTTTGATGGGAGCGGTGCGAAATAATTCCAGCCAATCTGCTAAGCGCCTGCTAATTCCTTTGTCCTATTTTGCCATTTTAGGTGGCACCTTAACCTTGATTGGTACTTCGACTAACCTGGTCGTTAATAGCTTTCTTGTGGATTATGGTAAAGCGGGCTTTAATTTCTTTGACTTTTTACCTGTGGGTTTGGTCATTCTATTAGTCTGTGGTATCGCCGTTATAATTGTCAGTTATTGGCTGCCAAAGGATAACATTGCTGATACGGTAACTCGCGAGTATTTCCTTGAAGCAAAAATTGATAGTGACAGTACGCTGATTGGTAAAACCCTTTATCAGGCTGGGCTCATTACAATTACAGGCCTCGATTTGGTTGAAGTCGTTCGTAAAGACCAAGTGATTGCATCAGTTGAGCATGACCTTGAATTGGCGGAGGGCGACCAGCTTATCTACTGTGGTGACGTTAAGCTAGCAAAGCAACTTGCCAGCATAAAAGGCTTAAGTGTTTTTGCTGAGGATTCAGGGTTACTAGATAAGCACCTTAAAGAAGTCATCGTAAGTCCTATGTCAACTTTAATAGGGCGAACATTGAAACAAAGCAGTTTTCGTGCTCATTTTGATGCCGCTGTGGTGGCTATTGGGAGAAATGGAGGGCGATTATCAGGTGCCTTGGGCGAAGTCGAAATAAGGGCCGGTGATAAACTGGTTATTGCAACCGGCCGTGATTTTTATAAGCGTCCCAATATTGATCGTAACTTTATCTTTTTGGACAAAGTACAGTTGCACCCACCTTTAAAAATCTCGCAGGAAATCATCACCTTTACCGGGTTCTTTCTTGCGGTTGCATCGGCCGCTCTTGGCTTCGTCGATTTGCTGACTGCCCTTATCACATACCTGATATTAATATTTGCGACAAAAGTTATTAGCGCTACAGAAGTGCGTCGACGCCTGCCGCTTGATATTTGGCTGGTCATTGCTTCTGCACTTGCCATCGCAGATGTTTTTAATCAGGTAGGAGTGGCTAACTTGATAGCGAGTGGTGTGACTGGATTGTTCCATATTGAAAGTAGCAATGACATCACAGGCATCTATCTATCATTCATCAGCATTTATTTGCTAACCTGGGTTATCACAGAGATGGTGACAAACAATGCCGCCGCCGCTTTGATGTTCCCAATAGCATTTGGACTGGCTGAATCAATAGGCGTCAACTATATGCCATATGTGATGGCTGTGGCCTACGGTGCCTCGGCCAGTTTTATCAGTCCTTATGGGTATCAAACTAACCTGATGGTCATGAACGCCGGTGGCTACAGCTTTAAAGACTTTGCTAAGGTGGGGTGGTTGGTTTCCCTTTGCTTCACTATTGTTGCCTTGTTAATGATCCCTATTGTGTTTCCATTTTCCTAAAACCAGGAGTTAGCTTTCATGACAGAAAATATCGTGTGGCACCATCATAACGTGACTCATGAAGACCGTTGCCAGCAGAAAAATCAAAAGCCATGTGTACTTTGGTTTACTGGACTTTCAGGTTCCGGTAAGTCGACAGTGGCCAATGCTGTAGAAACACTTCTTTTTAAGAATGGGAATCATAGTTACTTGCTTGATGGAGATAATATTCGCCATGGATTGAATCAAGACTTATCCTTTAGTGAAGAAGACCGGGTAGAGAACATCCGTCGTATTGGAGAGGTTACAAAGCTTTTTGCTGACTCAGGACTGATCGTATTGTCAGCTTTCATCTCTCCTTTTAAAGCTGATCGTCAACAGGTCCGTGATTTGCATGATAAGGGTGATTTTATTGAGGTGTTCGTTGATACACCTTTAGAAGTCTGTGAGCAAAGAGATCCTAAAGGCTTATACAAAAAGGCGCGAGCAGGAGATATCAAGAACTTTACCGGGTTGGACTCACCCTACGAAGCTCCGTTAAGCCCAGATGTCCACCTTAAAAGCGGTGAGCGCTCAATTGACGAGCTTGCTAATCAAGTTTTGGATTATTTACGAAATAATGGCTTCATCTCCTAAAATAATTGCTTGAACCAAAAAAGGATTATGGTAGAATTCCCGCTCTTAAAATAGTCGCGTAGCTCAGCTGGTTAGAGCACCACCTTGACATGGTGGGGGTCGGTGGTTCGAGTCCACTCGCGACTACCATATATTTCAAGCACTTCCGCTATATTAGCTTTTTCTTATTCCAAAACTTTTCCAATATTTTTCCAAAACTAAATGAGCTTGCTTGGGTCGAACGGCATTAGTGGCTGGCTTGCTCTTATGTATAGAGGATGCTTTGGGTGACCTGCCTTCGTCACTCCCAGGCACCAAGCTCTTGACCCATGTTTTTGGAAAATCTCTATGACTTGTTTTGCCCTCGCTGTATTGGCGTTATTTCCCCAGGCGAAAACAACGTCGTCATATTCCTTTGCCAGCTTTTCTAAGTGCGCATTATTTTCCGGTCCAATTGGATCGCTTACCTGATTGAGTTTCTTGGGATCGGTAGAGCGATATGCGTATAAGTTCGCAACAATCAGTCCAGCGCAGCCCCAAGTTTCTGCAAAGCCAATGCATCTTCTAATGGTTGGATCATTTATGTTTTCGTCAGCAGTGCTTGGGTTGAGCATAACAAATAAGCTTGTTGTCTTATCTACATAAAAAGAGTTGGATTCCCGCTTAAGCAAGTATCTGTATTGTTTGCATGGGCTAAAAATTGCACTCATAAAATCACCATGTTTATTTTTTGTCGTTAATTTGAGAGCTGTTAGTGGTTGCTAACTTACTGTTTCGTTGGACAGCAAGGCGCGAATTTTCGCAGGTAAATTCTTGTTTTCTTCTTCCATATTTTGGCGGTCAAAGTCCACAACCATTCCTTGTAGCGACTTTATAATTTTCTCATAATTTTTTAATCTTGCTTCTTTTAGTGAAAGCTGTAGCTCTAAATCCTTTATCTTTTTTACTTGCTCAGGAATGAATGAGCTAAGATTGAAGAATTTTGTTTTGGCTATGCGCTCCATGTCTAATGCCTCCCAGCATTCATCGCACCATGTTTGCCCTTCATATAAAGATAATTCTTGCCAATCCATAGTTCTGTTGTCACAGCAGTTGGTGCAACCGTAAAACGGCCCCATCATGTCTAACTCGCTCATAACTCTACCTTCTGATATTTTGGTTTACCATCATCCAGGTAGATCTGGGTGGTGGTGAATCGTTTGTGGCCCATTAGTTTTTGAATGAAGTCTTCTGGGTATTGGTTATCTCGCAGCATCTGTGCTCCGAAGTTTCGGATCTCTTTGAATGTCGGCCGCTGGTTAACGGGTAGGTGATCATATACTCCCGCTGCGTTCCGGGCTTCTCGGAATGTTTTTGATAGCTTACCTTTAGTGATGTAGGACCAATGCTTTTTCTTTTCGATCTGGTCTTTCTTGGCGCGGTCGTGTGGTCGATAGGCGAAGACGTAGGGCGATACTAAGCCGCTTTTGAGTCTCCGCTGTATGGCTTCAGCTGGATTGAACATCAGGGAATTCATGTATATTTCGAGATATACGGCTTCTTTGTAGTTGGTGGTTTTCCCAACTGCCACCCGAATCGTTCCTTTCTCCAGATCCACGTCTTCCTTCTTGAGGTTTCTCAAATCATCCGGGCGCAATAGTGTGGCCATGGCTACTGTGATCATGTCCTGTAACCATTCTGGCGAGTGTTCCTGGATGGATTGTAGTGCTTCGAGTGTATGCGGCCTGGTCTGCTTACCTGTCTTTATCGATGGCAGGGTTCCCAATGCCAGGTTGGCCGTTACCCACCCACGACTGATGCAATATTTATAGAAGTGATTGAGCCGGGCGCGGGTTTTGTCGTAGCCATCGCCGGTGTAGTTGTCCAGCAGGTAGTTCGATAGCCGTTCCTGGTCGATTTCGTCCAGGCGCCGCTGGCCAAAGTCTGCATCCAGGCGTTTGAAAGTCGATTGGTAAGCCTTTGCGGTGGTCTCTTTGAGCTGCAATCTTGGCAGATAGTCTTTGGTAAATGATTTCAGTGCTTCGCTGATTTCAGGCGGTCTGGCGCGTCCCAGAGAGTCAACAACAGACTGCTTCTTCACTGATGCGAAGTAGGCGTTCATCTTCTGGGCTATGCGGATAGCCTCAGCTTTCTGTTCACCGGGATAGAACTTGGTCTTCTTGGCCTGTGGGTGCTTATATAAATACCCTCCGCTCTTACGGTATAGGTAGCTTGGCAAGTCCTTACTGCCTGATTTTCGTGGTCGTGCTGCCATATCAATCAACCTCCACGTATAAGCCTGGAATTGGCTTACATAAGTCTTTTGCTGTTATGGTTGTTTTTATTGGTATCGCACAATCTGGCTCTACAAACAATATGTTTTCCTTCTTAAACTCACGCAGATGGCCTGGCGTATTATAAAAACTCCCGTTATGGTACCAAGCGTAAAGGTGTCGACGGCCATCCAGTTTCACGAATATTCTGACCGCTCCATTCACCGGGCTTTTCTCAAACTCGCTTACCGTCATCCAAGCTGAATCTTCAATGCCAACCAGGTGCGCCAGCTTCAGAGCTTTCTCCATCTGGCTCACCGACACCCCGGAACCCTTCATTGCATCCACTAAGCCCTGTCCGGCCTTAACCAGGTCTTTGATTACTTTGTCCTTGATGCTGCTCATGATCACCTCTTCTTGGGTGGTTTGCCAGTCACGGAACGGGGAGGTGGTGGCACTGGTTGATAACCGTTCCCGTCTCGACCATTGTATTGATTTGTTTTCCGCTTCTGTTCTAAATATAAGGCCTTTTCAGCTTTGGCTTTTAGCCTGGCATCGATGAAGGATGTGATCAGAACTTGAAAGTAAATGCCAACAAATATCATTCCCAGCATGATCAGTAAAGCGTAGAAATGACTTCCGCCATTATCCAAAAAGCTTCTGGCCACAAGCAAGGCGATGAAATAAACAGCTATATCAAAGTGGCTGTGCACGTCTCTGGCTATGAAATTACGAAGGAATTTAAGCATTAGTCATTGCCTCCTTACCCTGTTCATACATTTTGTTAAGCGTTGCCATTTCACTGGCATCACCACCGCGGTCAGGGTGCAGTCGTCTTGCCATAACTTTATAGGCTTCCTTCAGTTTTGGGCGAGAAGCTATGATAAAACCATGGCTTGAAAAGTAATCTTTCCAATTCAAAGGGCTTCCGGAATCAGGACTGGGCAAGGCATTAAAGCCTGTGAAGACTCTTTCCAGTATCTGGCCACCACCCCAGCGGTCGATACCTCTCATGGCTTCAATGGTCTTGGCCACTGCCCATAGGTTGTCTGAAATGCGGTTATATTTATCCAGGGCAATGACTTTTTGCTGACCGTCCTGCATGAACCACACGCTCACGCCAACATCATCAGGTTGCTTCTGGTTGCTGTATGGCAAGCCGTCCTGCCTTAGTCTTAAGTCAGTAGAGATAATGACGTCACGTTGCGGGATGCCCATGATGCGAAGCTGATCCAA
>JAPHRL010000163.1 GCA_026195755.1 Kangiella sp.
AATAAGTCGTTTGTAGATAAATATCCGGTGAATGATTAAAGGGTTGTAAGTGTGAAATATTCTAAAATTCTTGGTATGGGCAGCTACCTGCCAGAAAAAGTTTTAACCAACGCCGATCTTGAAAAAATGGTCGATACCACTGACGCGTGGATCACAGACCGCACCGGTATTAAAAAACGCCATATTGCTGCTGATGATCAGTCAGCTTCTGATTTGGGGGTCGAAGCGGCCAAGAAAGCCATCGCTAACTCTGGCATTGAAGCAAGCGATATTGACATGATTGTCGTCGGTACTGCCACGCCAGATAAAATGTTCCCAAGCGTTGCCTGTTATATTGGGCACGCCTTAGGCATTGGTGGCGTACCAGCATTTGATATCACCACCGCCTGCCCGGGCTTTGTTTATGGTTTAAGCATTGCTGACCAGTTCATCAAAACCGGTCATCGCAAAAACGTTCTAGTCGTCGGCACAGAAGTGTTATCGCGTCTGGTCAACTGGGATGACCGTTCAACATGCGTAATTTTCGGTGATGGTGCTGGCGCAGCTGTAGTCACAGCAAGTGAAGAGCCAGGTATCTTATCGACCCATATCCATGCAGACGGTGGTTATGGCGACCTCTTGTACTGTAATAATGGCCTAAGAGGGCAACTGGGCGAGTTCCCAGAGCCACAAATCGTTATGCGCGGCAATGAAGTCTTTAAGGTTGCAGTGAAAACACTGAGCCAAATCGTCGATGAAACCCTCGCAGCCAACAATATGCAAAAAGAAGATATTGATTGGTTGATCCCTCATCAAGCAAACATCCGTATTATTCAAGCCACCGCCAAGAAGCTCGGCGCCTCAATGGATAAAGTCGTGGTGGCGGTTGATCGTCACGGCAATACATCCAGTGCCTCGATTCCATTGGCCATGTGCGAAGCGATTGAAGATGGTCGTATAAAGCGCGGTGATGTGTGCTTGTTGGAGAGTTTTGGGGGTGGGTTTACGTGGGGCTCCGCCCTTATAAAATATTAGGTTTGAAGCCATTATCGTCGATGATACTGCGTTATTTGCTGATTTAAAGCTCGTCATTTAAGAGCACTAAACTTCCTCACTTTAAATCATCAAATGCCTTATCTCATCTTAGCTACTGGCTTCAAACTTTGGATGTCTCAGAAGTAGGGTGCGTCGTGACGCACCGCTCTAAGATTGTAAGGTAGTTCTTCAGGTCGGATATCCCCAAAGGGGAAAGGCGTAGCGACATTCGAACAACGGTGATTTTGTTATGCCCCTTTGCTTATCCAACCTACAGAGGCTTATAAATAAATATTTAAGTCGTCTAAACACATAAATCGCTGCTGATTCTTTATGAGATTCAGCTTTAAATAAATCCGATAACCAATTGAATAAAAAGATTTAATTATGAGTAAAACAGCATTTATCTTTCCAGGTCAGGGTTCGCAGGCGGTTGGTATGCTTAGCGATATCGCTGACAAATATCCTATCATCGAGCACACTTTTGCTGAGGCTTCGGAAGCTTTGGGCTACGATCTTTGGCAGCTGGTGCAAAAGGATGAAGAGGGTAAGTTGAACCAGACCGAGTTCACTCAGCCAGCTTTGTTAACCGCTAGTGTTGCTTTGTGGCGTTTGTGGCAGCAGGAAGGCGGTACAAAACCGGCATTCCTGGCAGGTCACAGTTTGGGCGAATACAGTGCTTTGGTGGCTTCCGGCGTTATTGAATTAGGCGATGCCGTTAAGCTGGTCGAAGCTCGCGGTCAGTTTATGCAATTAGCCGTTCCTGCTGGTACCGGCAAAATGGCGGCTATCATTGGCTTGGATGATGAAAAGGTTCGTGATGCCTGTGCTGTTGCAGCACAAGACGAAGTGGTTGAGGCGGTTAATTACAACTCGCCCGGCCAGGTTGTCATCGCTGGTAGCGCTGCTGCAGTGGAACGCGCTATGGAAGCCTGTAAAACTGCTGGCGCTAAGCGTGCCTTACCGCTTCCTGTCAGTGTTCCTTCGCATTGTGCACTAATGCGTCCGGCGGCCGATAAGCTTGCTCACATGCTTGAAAGTATCAATATCAGTGCGCCGACCATTCCAGTGATCAACAACGTGGATGTGGCTGTTGAAACCGATCCGAAAGCGATTAAAGATGCGTTGATTCGTCAGCTGTACAATCCTGTTCGTTGGACTGAGACGGTTCAAAAACTGAAATCAGAAGATGCTCTAAACTTATTCGAATGTGGTCCGGGCAATGTGTTGTGCGGTTTAGCCAAGCGTATTGACCGCGAGCTAAATGCTGCACCACTAGCCAGTTTAGACAAGTTTGAAGCAGCGCTTTCAGACTGATCGCAGAAATAAGTTTTGCTGACAAAACAGAATACATTAGAAAGGAAAGAGACCATGAGTTTGAATGACAAAATTGCTTTAGTAACTGGCGCCAGTCGTGGTATTGGTCAGGCTATTGCTCACCGTTTAGCCCAATCAGGAGCGACTGTTATTGGTACTGCAACCTCTGAAAGCGGTGCTGAAAAAATTACTGAGAACTTTAAAGCTGCCGGTTTAAATGGCACAGGCATGGCGCTTAACGTCACTGACCCAGAGAGCATTGAAAGCGTTTTAGACGCTATCAAAGGCGAACACGGACGTACTCCAGATATTCTGGTCAATAATGCTGGTATTACGCGCGATAATCTCCTTATGCGTATGAAGGACGAGGAGTGGGAGAGTATTCTGAATACCAACCTGACTTCAATTTTCCGCCTGTCAAAAGCCTGTTTGCGTAGCATGATGAAGTCAAAATGGGGCCGTATTATTACTATCGGCTCTGTAGTTGGCACCATGGGTAATGCAGGACAAGCTAACTATTCAGCCGCTAAAGCTGGCTTGATTGGTTTCTCCAAATCATTGGCCCGCGAAGTAGGTTCGCGCGGTATTACGGTCAACGTGGTTGCTCCGGGCTTCATTGATACCGATATGACAAAAGCGCTTAATGATGACCAGAAACAAGCGATGTTTGACCAGATCCCTATGGCGCGCTTAGGTCAGCCAGAAGAGATTGCCAATGCCGTGAACTTCCTGGCTTCTGAAGAGTCAGGGTACATTACCGGCGAAACGATTAACGTTAATGGCGGTATGCATATGGTTTAAAGCGGTTACTTGAGTCAAAGCTTGTTTCGAGCATTGGCTATATAACAGCTTTAAATTAACAAACTGTCATATTAAAATAGCGACCAATTCTGCTATTATGCAAAACTTGATGCAGGTCTGACCTTTGCTAAAAAAGTGAATTTAAACTTGCAAGTTTGCTGGAGTTAACTAAACTACCGTCGCAGTATAATACTGTGATATACAAGAGGATTTAAAACAGATGAGTACTATCGAAGAACGCGTAAAAAACATCGTTGTTGAGCAATTAGGTGTTAAAGAAGAAGAAGTGACTGCTGAAGCTTCTTTTGTTGATGACTTAGGTGCGGATTCATTGGATACCGTTGAATTGGTTATGGCTCTTGAAGAAGAGTTCGATACTGAGATTCCAGACGAAGAAGCTGAGAAAATCAACACAGTACAAGCCGCTATTGACTACATTAAGGCGAATGTTGACGCGTAATTTAACTCGTCTGCAATCTATTCGTAATAGTTAGCGAATGTAAAATGGGTAAAATACGAAAGTATTTTGCCCATTTGTGTTTTTATAGCTTGAAAAAACTCTGGGCGAAATGAGCCCTATCTGTGGCTGAAGCAATGTTCTGTTGAAATAATGAAGCGTAAAGCTTTCGGCAGAGCTGATAACAAACCCTGACGTGAGGTGATTTCCTTGAGTAAACGTAGAGTTGTAGTTACCGGTTTAGGCATGTTAAGCCCGCTTGGTAACAACATCAAAGATTCCTGGGATGGTATTTTAGCATCGAAAAGTGGTGCCAATATGATCGAGGATTTTGATGCCAGCAATTTAAGTACCCGATTTGTCTGTTCAGTAAAAGACTTTGATGCTGAGCCAGTATTGGCCAAAAAAGATGCACGTAAGATGGATATCTTTATCCAATATGGCATTGTAGCTGGTGCTCAGGCATGGGAAGACTCTGGTCTGGAAGTCACTGAACAAAATGCACATCGTATCGGTGCCTGTGTTGGCGCCGGTATTGGTGGCATGACGACTATCGAAGAAACCAGTATTTTGAACCATGAGCGTGGGCCGCGCAAAATTTCTCCGTTCTTTATCCCGGGCTCCATTATCAATATGATTTCAGGCCATTTGTCGATCAAGTATGGTTTAAAAGGTCCTAATATTTCTATCGTTACTGCCTGTACCACTGGTGTGCATTCCATTGGTCATGCTGCGCGCATGATTGCTTATGGTGATGCTGATGCCATGTTAGCCGGCGGTGCCGAAAAAGGCTCAACCCCAGTTTCAATTGGTGGTTTCGCTGCCGCAAAAGCACTTTCTACCCGTAACGATGAGCCACATGCTGCTTCGCGTCCCTGGGACAAAGACCGCGATGGTTTTGTGATGGGTGATGGCGCTGGGGTGATGGTGCTGGAAGACTACGAGCATGCCAAAGCACGCGGTGCAAAAATTTATGCCGAGGTGACAGGCTTTGGTATGAGTGCCGACGCTTTCCACATTACTTCACCGCCAGCTGATGGCGAAGGTGCGGCCAGCTCAATGCAAAACGCATTAAATGATGCAGGTCTAAATCCAGAAGACATTCAGTACATTAATGCACACGGTACCTCAACACCAGCAGGCGACTTAGCTGAAACCAATGCGGTTAAAACCGTGTTTGGTGATGCCGCTCGCAAAGTGATGGTTAGCTCAACGAAATCTATGACCGGTCACTTGCTGGGTGCTGCAGGTGCTGTTGAAGCGATCTTCAGCATACTAGCGATTCAGGATCAGGTGGCACCGCCAACAGTGAACCTGGATAATCCTAGTGAAGGCTGTGATTTGGATTACGTCCCCCATACTGCACGCCAAGCTAACATTGAACATACCTTGTGTAACTCATTTGGCTTCGGTGGTACTAATGGCTCATTGGTGTTTAGTAAAATATAATCGCATAATCATTAAAAGACTAATAATAGAGCACAATGAAAGGCGGTTATCCGCCTTTTTTCTTATCTGTAATTTATTGCTCAAGACGTATATGCCTAGAGCAATAACCTAAGAGACCTTAAGCTCTTTGTCATAAATTATTATATTGGGTATATTCTTTTAATATTATATCTGGTGATATTTGTCTTTCTAATATTGAATGACTAAAACATTCCAATTAGATCGATGGTTAAATAAAAATATAGGGAATAATAATGAGGACTTTAAAATTTAGCTTGATCATTGCACTAAGTTTTTTTGTTTTAAGCGCACAGTCCATAGATATTGAGCAGTTAAAAAAAGCTGCCGACCTAGGAGATATAGATGCGCAAACTTATCTTGGTTTTGTCTATCAAACTGGGCAAGAGATTCCAAAAGATTATCAGCAGTCACTTAAGTGGTATCGTAAAGCTGCAGATCAAGGTCAGGTGGTGGCTCAGTTTAATCTAGCTCAAATGTACAAAAATGGGGAGGGTGTCCCACAAGATTATCAAGAAGCTATAAAGTGGTATAGCGAAGCGGCAGAACAAGGTGATGTATATTCTCAATATAATTTAGCTCTAATGTATCTAAATGGAGAAGGTGTCCCTCAAAATGATAAAGAGGCGTTTAAATGGTTCCTTAAAGCTGCACAGAAAGGACACTTAGATGCTCAGTTTAATCTAGGTTTCATATATAGTAACGGTAAAGGCGTGCCACAAAATGATAAAGAGGCGGCAAAATGGTACCTACAGGCTGCTGAGCAAGGGGATATGGTTGCCCAGACGTATATAGCTAATATGTACAGCAAAGGAAAAGGCGTTAAACAAAGTTTTGAAGAATCAGCAAAGTGGTATCGTAAAGCAGCAGAGCAGGGGAAGGTGAATGCCCAGTTTCTTTTAGCTGCCATGTATTCAAAGGGAGAAGGTGTAACACAAAATTACCAAGAAGCTTTTAAGTGGTACAAACTAGCGGCAGAGCAAGGAGATGTAGATGCTCAGTTTTCTTTAGGCTTAATGTATAAAGAAGGAAGAGGTGTTTCTAAGAGTTACCAAGAGGCTCTAAAGTGGTATCGCAAAGCAGCAGAGCAGGGTGATTCTGTAGCGCAGTTAATTTTAGGCTCAATGTACCGAAACGGGGAGGGAGTAACGAAGAACTATCAAGAAGCGATGAAGTGGCTACGTATCGCTGCAGAGCAGGGAAATGTAGATGCGCAGAATCTGTTAGCGCTTATGTACAAAAATGGAGAAGGTTTACCACAAAACCATCAAGAGGCGATTAAGTGGTTTAATCAAGCTGCATTACAGGGTAATGTGGATGCGCAGATTCAATTAGCATCCATATATTTTAAGGGAGATGGTGTTTCACAAAATCATCATGAAGCGATTAAATGGTTCGAACTTGCGGCAAAGCAGGGAGATGTGGGTGCGCAGTTTTTCTTAGCCTCAATGTATAAATACGGGGAGGGTGTACCGGAGAATCATCAAGAAGCTTTTAAATGGTACTGGAAAGCCGCAAGACAAGGGCATGAGAAAGCACAGTTAGACTTAGGTGTTATGTACTATAAAGGAGAAGGTGCGCCTCAGAATTATCAGGAAGCGGAAAAGTGGATTCGTAAAGCAGCATTACAAGGCTATGGGCCTGCACAATATATTTTAGGTATTTTTTATAAAGATGGAGAAGGGAGTATAGAAGACAAAGTACTTGCCTATATGTGGTTCAGTCTTGCTCAATATAATGGGCATCAAGAAGCAGCTAAACACAAAGATAAGCTTTCAGAAAAGATGGCTCCTGAATTAATAAACAAGGCTCAGGAATTATTGCAGCGCTGTCTTGACAGCAACTATAAGGAATGTGGTTAATCTAATGCATTTATTAAGAAGGCTCTCATTCGAGGGCCTTTTTGTTGTCTGGCTTTTAAGTAAGAGTCTTTAGATAAGAGCTTTTAAATTTACGCTGTATCTTGTTTGCATTTGCATTAGAATGCTTTGATGAATTCGAAAGACACTAACATTTCTGCAAGCCAGATGTGGCTAAACGGCCTACCTAGTCAGGAGATTGCGATCACTGATCGGGGTTTGCTGTATGGCGATGCATTTTTCACTACTATTAAAGTCACTGGCGGCCGAGTTGAGCACTGGGCTTTACACAGTGAGCGTTTGATGTTTAGTGCAGAAAGGCTTGGTTTCCCGTCTCTAGACTTAACACTGATTGAAGCGGAGCTGCAGGCTTTCATCAAAGAACAATCAAAACTTTCGCAATCAGCCGATGGTGTTGTCCGATTGACGATTAGTCGAGGCTCGGGAGTCAGGGGTTATAAAGCGCCTGTCTCGCCAGAAGTGCAACGTATTTTGAGCTGGTCGCCTACCCAAACAGCCGAAACGTTTGATGAGGGCGTTCGTTTATCCATTTGCTCAACCCCACCAGTGATTCATCCTGCTCTGGCGGGTGTGAAGCACTGCAATCGATTGGCTGAGGTGCTGGCGGCTGATGAAGTCTCGCATGACTGCTTTGATGGCATTATGAGCATTAATAATAAGGTGATATGCAGCACTGAATCGAATATCTATTTTTACCTTAATGACCAGTGGCAGACGCCAAAGCTAGACCAGGCCGGGGTTAATGGTACTGTCCGCCGTTGGTTGTTAAATAACCAGGCTGAGTTTGTAGAGGCTGAGATAACCCACAAAGATTTAGCTTCAGCTCGCTACTGCTTGGTATCTAATGCAATAGTCGGTATTATTCCCGTAGTTGCCATTGGTTCAACCAAGTTTGAGCTTTATCCTGACTGGCAGGAGTTGGCTCAAAGCTACCGCCAGGCTGCGTTTGTAAAGTGATGCATCATAATTCTTACTACAATAATTGATCTAAAGAGTATTAATGAAAAAACCAATATTGACCTTTTTTATTCTGATCGTTCTTATCTTTTCAGGTGTTACCTGGTATTTGTGGAATGGCTTTCAGGACTTTATTCAGCAGCCACTTGGTATTGAGCAAGAGCTCAATGTTGAAAAGGGAACCAGTGCCTATAGTCTGGGCCGTCAGTGGCAACAAGACGGCAATATCCAGCAGTTCTATTACTATCAGCTCCTTCTTAAACTTAAACCCGAATTGCGTCCAATAAAGGCTGGCAACTATGCGATCACTGCTGATATGACAGCGGTGGATGTGTTGCAAAAGCTGGTTGCGGGTGACGTCATCAAGTATCAGTTTTCGGTTATTGAAGGTTCAAACATCTACGAGCTACTGGTTGCATTGCAGGCTAATAGCGACTTAGTCCATCAGATCGATTACTTACAAGATTCCTCCACCATTTTTGCTCAGATGCAATTTGTTGAGCAAAAACACCCAGAAGGCATGTTTTATGCGGATACTTATCAGTTTATCAAAGGCGATTCGGATTTAGATATTCTCAGACGTGCGCACAGTCGTTTGCAGACAGTACTGGATGAAGAGTGGTCTAAGAGAGCTGGTAACCTGCCTTATGAAACCCAGTATGAAGCGTTAATCATGGCCTCTATTATCGAAAAAGAAACCGCTGTTCCGGCGGAGCGCCCTGAAATATCGGGA
>JAPHRL010000324.1 GCA_026195755.1 Kangiella sp.
CCATGATGGATATTTTTAGCTTCGATAACCTTTTTACCTGACGCTTCCACATCTTGTGCTTGCAGCTTCACGTTACCAATCAGGTTGCGGCGCTCCGCACGCTCTTGTCGCGCAGCTTCTAGTCTTCGGACACGACCTTCATTACGAGTACGACGAGCTTTGATGCCCTGACGAATCCAGACTTCTTCCTGAGCGAGTTTTTTATCGAAATCCTGATTTTGCTTTTCTTCAGCTGCCAACTGCTCTGCTTTACGACGCAAAAAGTTTTCATAATCGCCAGGCCATGAGGTTAATTTGCCCCGATCGACTTCTACAATTCGAGTCGCCAGATTTTTCAAGAAGCGCCGATCGTGGGTAATAAACAGTAAACTGCCTTCGTAGGCCTTAAGGAAATTTTCAAGCCACTCGATAGACTCAACATCCAAGTGGTTGGTTGGCTCATCCAGCAATAAAATATCCGGTTGTTCCACCAATGCTTTTGCCAGCAACACACGCCTTTTCATACCGCCAGATAGTTCATCGAAAGACTTTTCAGCATCCAGACTCAGTCGATTAATCACAGTTTCGACTTTCTGATCCATCGCCCAACCGTTAATCTCTTCAATTTTTTCCTGCACGCGCGCCAATTTATTCATTGATGCTTCATCAGTGGATTGAATTAAATGATGAAACTCTCGAATCAGAGCCCCGGCTTCGCCCAGACCTTCAGCGACAACATCAAAAACGCTGCCACTGGTGCCAGACGGCACCTCTTGAGTTAATTTGGCAACTTTAATCCCTTGCACAAAGCGAATATCGCCATCATCTGGGACAATTTCACGATTGATAACTTTAAGCAGGGTGGATTTGCCGACGCCATTACGCCCAATCAGACAGACCCTTTCTCCGGGTTCCATGGTGAAATCGACTTTATTCAGCAAGGCAGGACCGCCATAGCTGACTTCAACTTGTTGTAGTGTTACTAATGCCATTAAAATGATACTTTTGGTGTTTTCGCTATTTTAACGTAAAAGATTGCCGATGACTTGCCCTCTTTGCTTGAACAATCAAACTTCGCACTTTCATACCGATAAGCAGCGAGATTATCTACACTGTGAAGTGTGCGATCTGGTCTTTGTGCCAAAACATCAACGTCTCACAGCAAACGATGAAAAATATCAATACGATCTTCACAAGAACTCACCCGAGGACGAGGGCTATCGTCAATTCTTAAATCGCTTACTGTTACCCTTAGCGGAAAATCTTCCTGATAACGCTCAAGGACTCGACTTTGGCTGCGGGCCAGGGCCTACCCTTTCAGTGATAATGGCTGAGTATGGCTTTGTTATGCATAACTATGATCTTTTTTATGCCAACCAGTCAGAACTGCTTATGCAGCAATATGACTTTATTACCGCCACCGAGGTCTTTGAGCATTTATATCAACCTTCCAAGGTGATTCCACAGCTAGTGAATATGCTCAAACCTAAAGGAGTGCTCGGCATCATGACCAAACGCTGGATCGATAATGACGCTTTTAGTCGCTGGCATTATAAAAATGACCCAACTCATGTCTGCTTCTACTCTGACGATACCTTTCACTGGATCGCAGAGCAATGGGATTTAACCTTAAAACTCATCGGGGCTGATACAGTACTTCTTTTTAAAGCATAAAAAGGCGGAGTCCGTTAAGAATCCGCCCAATAGGTTTCAAAGAGATTTTCAAAGAGCTTCAAAAAGAGTCCCAAAGGATATTTAAGAAGTTTTTAACTCGTTAATTCTATGAATTTCAGTTCTTTAAAATTACAATATCGCCATTAACCGTATCGAATGACAAGCTAGCGCCACCACCGTTGTAACTACCATTCATCTCGGCACCAACATAGTCACCTTCGTCTACTTCAATACCAAAATGATTACTCAGATCGCCATTTAAAGTTTCTGAAGACAATCTAAAGGAAGCATCAGATGGGGCATAGACGGCTATATCACCATTTACACTATCAGCTTTAATTCTTTGCGAAGAACCTAAGCGCGCCATTCGGATAATGATTTTGCCATTTACCGTATCAGCAGATACATCACCGGAAGAGCCTTCAATGGTAATCTTGCCATTAACAGCATCAGCCTGAACATCACTATGCATACCCACAATAGTGATAGCTCCATTGACAGAATCAATCGAATTCAGTTTGGCTTTATTGGGCACTTTCAAGACAAAATCCACTTCTCCAGAACCACCGCCCCAATTAAACATACCCGAACTTTTGAAATCCACTTCAACGTCAAAGTCCTTGTCGCTGTGGTCAATAATCACTTTAATACGTTCAAGATCTTTCTGATTGTCGGCAGTAATCACATATTCCAAAGCAATTTCATCTTTATCCCAGCCACTAACTTCAATACTACCGTTAATATTTTCAACGGAAACAGAGCCAGTAGCGCTGAAGTCATAAGTTTGTGAAAAGCTTTTGCTTTCTTCCGCCTGGCTAGCCGTACCAAAAACAGATAAAGCCACGATGGCACTTGTGTAAATTAATGTTTTCATTGTTAACCCTCATTTTGTTAATACATCTATTGGATGCCCGTTCTTGGCAAAGGGTTTAGTTGAGCATCAATTATTATATAAAAACGCCCTCAAACGAGGGCGTAGACTAACCAGTAATTACCTTTGTTGCGACAAGAACTACTGGTCATCTTCTTTCTTGCGTCGCAGTAAGTCTTTTAGCTTATCTTCGACTTTATCTTTGGCTTCATCCTCTAACTCCTGTTTTTTCTCATCAATTTTTTCCTGATATTCTGCTTTGAGGATTGCTTCATAATCGATATTAGCTTTTGGCTCAGCCCAGGTCCCTTTTAATTCAAAAGGTAGCTTCTTACCGGCTAACTTCGGGTATTTAGCCTCAACCTGTTCTTTTAAGGCACCCTTCAGAACCAACTGAAATGAACCACCAATCGATTCATTGTTGGCATCGGTTGTTGCC
>JAPHRL010000118.1 GCA_026195755.1 Kangiella sp.
CACGATGTCTTTTGCAGTGACGCCCGCGGGAACCTCGCCGTCAACTGAAACCAGCATATTCTTACTTTTCTTTTGCACCAGGCACTGCGTTGCCAGCACATGCTCAACTTCCGAGGTGCCGATGCCGAAAGCCAGCGCGCCAAACGCACCGTGTGTTGAAGTATGCGAATCGCCGCACACCACCGTCATCCCGGGCAAGGTTGCCCCCTGTTCCGGACCAATCACATGCACGATGCCCTGACGAACATCATCCATCTTAAATTCAGTTACACCATACTCATCACAGTTATCATCAAGCGTTTGCACCTGAATGCGTGAAATCGGGTCTTCAATCCCTTTGGTGCGATCCGTTGTAGGAACATTGTGATCCGGCGTCGCTAAATTCGCTTCGATACGACGTGGTTTGCGGCCTGCCAACTTCAAGCCTTCAAAAGCCTGGGGCGAAGTCACTTCGTGGAGTAGTTGACGGTCAATATAGATCAACGCAGAACCGTCGTCATTTTGCGCAACAAGATGGTCATCCCATAACTTGTCAAAAAGGGTTTTACCTGCCATTTGGCACCTCTGATATGTCTAAAAAAGAGTCTGAATTAGGTTAATGTCGGCTATCAGATCTGCCTACTATTTACTGCTAATGCGCAAACGTAGGCATAAGAGTGTCCTGACAGTGACAACTATCACTTGAGCATGATAGAACTTCATCTATAATAACTCAAATTCATTATTTTCATTAAATCGATAACCAACAGGAATGGCATGGATACAGATTTACTTAGAACCTTTCTAAGTGTTGCCAGCATTGGCTCTTTTACCCTGGCAGCGAAAAAACTGCAACTGACCCAGCCCGCTTTGAGCAAACGCATCAAAAGGCTGGAAGCTATCGTTGGCACCAACTTGTTTGATCGGGTCGGTAATCATGTTATCGAAACCGAGGCTGGGCGACTGTTGCGTGAACAGGCTCCTGCGATACTGGGTAGTATTGATAGCACTTTTCAGGACATCAGAGACCTCACCGGCAAAGTCAGTGGCCAACTGCACATTGGCACCAGCCACTATATTGGGCTGCACCTGCTGCCCGATTACCTTGAGCAATATATCGACACCTATCCCGAGGTCGATCTTAACATCGACTTTATTGATTCAGAGCTGGCTTATGATCGAGTGCTTAGCGGTGATCTGGAGCTGGCACTGCTGACGTTCCCCAGCCAGGCTAATCCACGATTAGAACATCAACTGATCTGGCAGGAAGCTTTGCAAATAGTCTGTCACCGTGACTACGAGCTGCTCAACCATACAAACCCCATGACCCAGCTCAGCGACTACCCTTGTATTTTACCACCAGCCCACACCTTCCCCCGTGAGCTGTTTGAACATCAGCTGGAAACCCTTGGCGTACATCTGGGTAAAGTTAAGACTGCCAACTATCTGGAAGTCATCGCTAAACTGGTCGCCTGCAAAATGGGTTGGACCCTGCTGCCGGAACGTCTGGTTACAAGTCCTCTAACCGTTATTAGTGAAGAAAAGAATCTTTCCGTGCGTAGCATGGGCATCATCTATCGGACCAATAAAACGCTCTCTAATGCAGCGCAAGCCTTAGTAGATTTATTACATCAACCGCAGTAATCTAATTAAAACCCAAAGCAGAGCATTCCAATGAAAATAATAACTCTTTTACTCCTTGTGTTAGCAGCAGCAACAACAAAAGCAGAAGTCACAGAAGTTTCAGAACAGCATTTCGTGATCAGTATAAACATCGGCATTGATGCGCCCAGCAACCAAGTCTATGACCAGTTCATCCAGATCGGCCAATGGTGGCAGGACAGCCACACCTGGTTTGGTGACGCCTCAAAAATGACAATCGAACCCAAAGCAAACGGCTGCTTTTGCGAACGCAATGGCGAGCAACAAGCAGTGCATATGACCCTCTCACAGATTAATCCCGGCAAGAGCGTCCACATGACAGGCGGCCTAGGCCCACTGAGCTCACTCGCCGTTAACGGTTATATGACATGGAACTTCGAAGCAACCGAAGACAACACAACAAACCTAAAACTCAACTATCGAGTAACCCGCTTTGTAAATCAGAAAACAGAAGACTGGGCGAAAGCAGTAGAAGGGGTATTGATGCAGCAGGTGAATAATCTAAAGACTAAATTTGAGCATTAAAATAAAGCTCTTTATATAGCAGATAAACTTAAAGCGATTGTCACAGCTAGAAGGATTGCACCAGTAATCCCCTTTTGATTGAGCTGAGTAGTAGCCAAGACATAGCAATTCAAAACAGGACGTTTTGAATAGTAAAATTCGGGCCAGGGATGGAACGTATTTTACGGTGCGTTAAGTGGCTTGGCGGATACGAAGGAAGTTGTGCGCAGCGAAACCTCAATCACAGGGTGGTCTTCTTTTGATTACTTTTCTTGACCACTCAAGAAAAGTAATTCGCTGAGTAGCGAAAAACACCTTAAAGGAATGAAAGTCACTGCATACCGCGATCAAGCCGCGGTATGACAGAACTTTATAAACAACTCAAAACTTACTTCTTCCCAAACGCCAATTGCAAAATACCAATCAACCCTAAAGCACCACCACCAATCATTAACCAGGTAGCTTTATCGGAAAAGGATCCAGTCCATGCTTCTCGGATTTGTTCCTCTGCCGCTTGTGACATATTGTAGCCCCAAACAAACAGAGCGATACCGACGATCAGTAGAACGATAGCTATAATCTTCTTGTTCATTATTGTTTCCCCTTTATTGATAAATATTGATGTATTCTGTATCCATCATACTGAATATAAAGGCTCTAGCAATTATTGTTGTTGGGCATAGTTCTCAACTTGAGTCCAAACTCGAATTAAATTACCCGATAAAATTTTAGCTATTTCTTCTTCGCTGTAGCCACGCACTAACAAACCTTCAATCAGATTCGGATAAGTAGCAACATCTTTAAGTCCTGTCGGAAGACTGTCGCCTACGCCATCATAGTCTGAACCAATTCCAACATATTCTACGCCAACCAACTTAATCACATGATCAAAGTGGTCGAGAACGATATTCAGATCGGCAAACTCGAATGGCTTCTCTTCACGGTACTGTTTAGTAAAATTCATAACACTTTCATGCTCAACTGAAACACCGTTTTCATCCATAAATATCTGACGTGCTTCTTTAAAGGCATCATAGTTATCACGAGATGCTTGCGAAACAAAAGTAGAGCCGAAGTTAATGAATATGACGCCACCTTTATCTGCCAAAGCCTTGATCATTTCATCACTCATATTACGCTCAAAACCGGGAGTATAATGACGGGCCGATGAATGACTGGCGATAACTGGCACGTCAGAAACTTCAAGCACATCATAAAACGCTTTATCAGACAGGTGCGATACGTCCACCATCATGCCTAAGCGATTCATTTCCTTAACCACTTGGCGACCAAAATCGCTCAAACCATCATTTGGTCGAGCTTCGTCATAAGAAGAATCCGATAAATGATTACTCAAGGAGTGAGCCAAAGTAATGTAGCGGATACCACGCTCAAAAAAGTATTCCACATTGGCTAAGTCACCTTCTAAAGGCGAACCATTTTCCATGCCCATTGGGAGTGAAATAAGACCCTGCCTGAAATTACGTAACAAATCACCTGGTGACATGGCTAGCGCAAATTTATCAGGAGCATCAGCAGCCATTTTTTCAACCATATCGATCAGCTGCTCAGCCTGTGCTTTGCTACCACCCTTCTCTTCCAGATCGGCAGGCGTGTAAATCGACATAAAAGGTGCATCTAAACCGCCCTTGACCGCGCGCGGATAATCAAAATCCCCGCCTTCGGTCGATTCGCTGACATCATCATATTTTTCCAGCAAACGATGCGGCACGTCGATGTGAGTGTCTGCAATAATATATTTTTTACTGATTTCTTCGGCTTTAGCACTAAAATCTACCGGCTTCTCAGAAACCTCAACTTCAGCTACCACCTCAGTATTAACAGACTCTTGAGCTGACTCTTCCTGCTGACAGGCAGCCAGTGCAGTGAATGACAGCGCTAGCACTAATGTATTAAGAAATTTGTTTTTCATGACCACTCTCTTGATTATTCGCTTGACATTAAAACTCTATAGCATCATAAACACTCAATATTAGATTGCAATCGACAAACCTGTAAATGCCCAACTCTGCCGACAAACAACCCAGCCCACAGCAAGAGCTTATCGACGCTATTAACCAGATCATGCCCTTTGGCAAATATCAAGGTCGCCGTCTATTAGAGCTACCGGAACCTTACCTGGTCTGGTTCCACAAAGAGGGCTTTCCCAACAATAAGTTAGGCCGTCAATTGGCGCTTATTTATGAAGTGAAACTCAATGGCCTTGAGGGCATGCTAAAGCCGTTACTAAAGAGGACGCCACAGAGAAAGCCTTAAAGACAAATGGCGATTGTCCTCAATTACTTTACCGTACGGACAACTCATGAGCTGTCCCTACAAACCCTACAAAAGAAAACAGCCTCTGCGACAGCAATACTTGCTATAAATCGCATTAAAAATAAACACCTCATAACATTTAATGCTAAAATACCGCCAGTTATTTTCAATAGGTTATTCACGTGTCAGATACTTCTATTTTCCAGGAGCTCCATTCTGGACTACAAAAAGCATTACAGAAATTAAAGTTTGAGGTTCCCTCTGAAGTTCAGGAAAAGGCGATAGAGCCAATTCTTGATGGTCATGATGTGATGGTCAGTGCAGAAACAGGTTCGGGCAAGACCGCTGCCTTTTTGTTACCCATTATCCATAATTTATTGGAAAAGCCATCACGCCATACCAGCACACGAGTTTTAATTCTGGCGCCCACGCGTGAACTAGCGCGTCAAATTGACAAGCACGCCAGAGATTTGACTCAGTTTACACAGGTTAAAACTGGCCTGATCATTGGCGGCGCAGATTACAAATACCAACAGGCCATTTTCCGTGACAACCCTGAAATCATTATTGCAACACCTGGTCGCATGTTAGAACACTGCGAAAAACAAGGCGCCGATCTCAATGACCTTGAATATTTGGTGATTGACGAAGCGGACAAGATGTTTGAAATGGGCTTTACCGATGATGTGCAAGCCATCGCTGGCTTCTGTAAATCTGATCGCCAAACGCTTTTATTTTCCGCCACTTTAAAAACCAAGGGCATCAAACATTTAACCGACTACCTAATGGATGAGCCGCAAGCCATCGTTCTCAACTCTTTCGAAGCCAAGAATGATTCCATTGAGCAATTTATTATCACTGCCGATGATTTGGTACATAAAGAAAAGCTGACTCAGTGGTTATTAACCAATGAAGATTACCGAAAGGCGATTGTCTTTTGTAACACCAAAGAACAGGTAGATCGTTTAGGTGGCCTGATTCGTTACCACAAAATTGCGGCTGGCACCTTACATGGTGATATATCACAAAGTGTCCGTAACCACGTTATGACTCAATTTCGTGACAGCAAAATTAAAGTGTTGATTGCATCCGATGTGGCGGCGCGCGGTATTGATGTAAAAGACATTGATCTCGTAATCAACTTTGACATGGCGCATAACGCTGAAGACTATATCCACCGCATTGGACGAACAGCACGCGCCGGTGAAACGGGCAAGGCGATATCACTCATCAGTCATCGCGAATGGAATTTGATGGTAACTATCGAAAAAGCCATTAGTGGTAGCTTCCAGTTAAAAGCTATTAAAGAGCTTCCAGCTAACTACAAAGGCCCGAAAAAACTCAAAGCGAGTGGCAAAGCGGCTGGCAGCAAGAAGAAAAAAGACGGTACTAAGAAATTAACAGCTCGCGAGAAGAAACGCCTAGAGAAGAAACACAGCAAAAAATCGGGGGCGTCTGCTGGCTCCTCAACGTCTTCATCACAGAAGCCCA
Source organism: Kangiella sp. (assembly GCA_026195755.1). Classification (GTDB taxonomy): domain Bacteria; phylum Pseudomonadota; class Gammaproteobacteria; order Enterobacterales; family Kangiellaceae; genus Kangiella. Next base: position 5,914 of record JAPHRL010000118.1, read on the forward strand.
AGAAAAAGTTTGGTGCTACCATGGTTGACTCTGGCGATACGCCGATGAAGAAGAAGTCTTAATCCAGTTCAAACCTCTAGTGAAGAATTTTGCGGTTAACGTGATCCAGAAGCTTGCACACCACTCGCTCTGCATTTTACTATCAAAGAAGGTTTCAACAATTAAGTTATATTATGGCAATAGATGATCTGCGCCGCGAATACTTACTGGCCAAACTCCAACGTTCGGACCTGGCTGACAACCCCATTGAACAATTTAAGTTATGGTTACAGCAAGCCATAGATTGTGAACTTAACGATCCAACCGCTATGGTCCTGAGCACTGTCGATCAGAGCAATTGCCCCAGTCAGCGCATTGTTCTTCTCAAAGATGCTAGCGATAAGGGCTTTGTCTTTTATACCAATAGCCAAAGCCAGAAAGCACAACAGATTGCGCAAAACCCAATGGTCAGTCTGCACTTTCCATGGCACAAAATGGAGCGACAGGTTGCCATC